>JADGFH010000025.1 GCA_016743925.1 Labilibaculum sp. | reverse complement strand
AGACAGCCACAAGCTTCAAATGGACATGAAGGACATCAGCATGAAATGGAAAATGCAAGCGCCGAACCAACAACATGGACTTGTTCCATGCATCCACAAATTCAGCAACCAAACGAAGGCGAGTGCCCTATTTGTGGAATGGATTTAATTCCATTGGACAATTCGGGAGGCAATACCTCAGCAGCTGTTGTTTCAATGAACGAAACGGCTATTAAATTGGCAAATGTACAAACCACAAAAATTGAAAAAGGAAAAGCCACAAAGGAAATTCTTTTGAATGGAAAAGTACAGATTGATGAGCGAAAAATTAGTTCACAAGCCATTCATTTCGACGGCCGAATTGAAAAGTTACTGGTCAATTTTGAAGGAGAAAAAGTACAGAAAGGTCAAACATTGGCTAGAGTTTATGCACCCAAATTGGTAAGTGCTCAACAGGAATTGTTGCAAGCACTTAAAACAAAAGATTCTTATCCGGAGTTGGTAATAGCTGCAGAGCAAAAATTGAAATTCTGGAAGTTGAGTAATTCACAAATCAACAGCATTAAAGAAAATAACAAAATACTGCAGTATTTCGACATCAAAGCGGATGTTTCGGGTTTCGTAACCAAAAGGAATACAGCCGAAGGAAAGTATGAAAAAGCAGGAAGTGTACTTTTTGAGATTGCAAATTTGAATCAAGTATGGGTCGTTTTTGATGCCTACGAAAAAGATTTGGCTTTCATTAAAAAAGGAGATGAAATTGAGTTCACAGTTTCTGCTTTTCCTGGCAAAACATTCAACTCGAAAGTAAGCAATATCGATCCTATTATTAACGCGAAGAAACGTACTCTATTGGTTCGTACAGAATCTGAAAATTCAGACTTATTACTTAAACCAGAAATGTTTACTTCGGGAATTATCTATGCTGAGATAGGTCAGATGGACAATGCATTGATTGTTCCTAAATCAGCCATTATGTGGACAGGAAAACGTTCCATTGCATATGTGAAAGTTGAGGGCGGTTTCGAAATGCGTGAGCTTGAATTAGGCGAGTCATTAGGCGAATTCTATCTTGTGGCAGATGGTTTGGAAGAAGGCGAAGAAATAGTGAGCAAAGGAACCTTCACTGTTGATGCAGCAGCTCAACTCAACAACAAATACAGCATGATGAATCGTCCAGAAAGTAAAGAAGGAGCACAAAACTTACAGCAATATGTTTCCATGGATTTTAATATGAAATTGGAACACTTGCTTACCTCCTATTTTTCATTGAAAGACATTTTGGTTGAAACAAAAGCAAAAGAAAGTCAAACTGCAGCTAATACTGTAATGACTAGCTTAATGAAACTGAATCCGAGCAAAGCGAAGTTAAAAGGAAAGGCTGTCAAATACTGGAAAGAGAAATACAGCATCTTACACGATCATCTCATTAAAATTACAAAAAGTGAGGATATTGAGGTTCAGCGTAAGGCATTCAAACCTTTCAACGAAGAATTAATTGCAAGTATGAAATCTCTGAGAACTGGATCTAAAAAAGTTTATATCCAGTATTGTCCGATGGCCGATAATGATACTGGTGCCTATTGGTTAAGTGCGGAAGAGAAAATTATGAATCCATATTTTGGAGATATGATGTTGCATTGTGGAGAAGTAACCGAAACACTAAGTCGGGAGGAAGAAAAAGCCATGCCGCAGCAACATCAGCATTAAAATAATTATCATTTAAAAATAAGAACAATGAAAAAAGGAATTCTATTCGTAGCAGTAATCTTTTCGATGATTACCATATCATTTACAGCAAATGCAGAAATAAAAAAAGTAAATTTTAAAGTGTTTGGAAATTGCGGAATGTGTGAAAAAACAATCGAAACAGCCGCAAAAGCAGTTGAAGGTGTTGTTAGTGCCGATTGGGACAAGAAAACCAAGGAAATGGTGCTAAGTTTTGACACGGATAAAACAACACTGGATGATGTACACAAAGCAATTGCTAAATCGGGCTACGATACCGATAAAGTAAAAGCTGATGATTCAATTTACAGTGAACTTCATACCTGCTGTAAATACAGAAAATAAACTCTTGGGGTATTCCTTATGATTTTTTAACTACATACATTACTTACAACTAAATCATAGCTTAGGAATACCCCTTAATTACATACATATTGAGGATAATAAGGACATGTGTAGAAATCTTCCACACATTTGACCTCGAAGCAATCCATTCCTCCTCATCTCAAATTTTGCCATCACTTTGATACCACACACTTTACCTAACTTTGTGCATTTTATGGCATACTTATTGACTTTCATGGTGTATTATAATGAAACAAAATTCCTTATTTTGCGTTTCTACAGGAAAATAAGATTTAATTAAAATTAAACACACGATGAAATTTTTAAAACCACTTAGTACAATTGCACTAATTGTTATGGCATTTGTTTTTATCCAATGTTCCGACGATAATGTTAAACTAACAACTCCCGTTAAAATTCGATTAACAGATGCTCCAGCACAATATGATAAGGTTAACATTGACATCCAATCTATTCAGTTTCATTCTTCAAATGATGATACGGATGAAAATGGATGGCAAGAAATGGATTTATTAAATGCAGGCGTTTACGACTTGTTGCAATTCAATAATGGTTTGGATACTCTTTTAGTTGATCAAGAGCTACCTAGTGGAACTGTTTCACAAATGCGCTTAATATTAGGCGACAACAATTCGGTTGTTGTTGATGGGGTTTCTTATGATTTGGATACTCCTTCAGCTCAAACTTCTGGTCTCAAATTTCAGATTCATGATGATTTCTTAGCAGGAATTGAATACAAATTATGGGTTGATTTTGATGCTGCGAGATCGATCGTTAAAACTGGAAATGGCAAATTTAAATTAAAGCCAGTCATCAGAACTTTTAATGAAGCAACATCAGGTTCTATTTCAGGAATTATATCTCCAGCAGAAGCGATGCCTACAATTCATGCTGTAATTGGTTTGGATACTGTTTCAACTATTGCAGAAGAAAATGGCAAATTCCTGATTAAAGGATTAAATGCCGGAACGTATAAGTTAGCCATTGAGCCTACTGATACTTATGAGGAAAAAGAAGTTGAAGCCATTGCTGTTAATCTTGGAGAGATAACAGATGCGGGTACTATTAGCATTGAAACTGCCGTACAATCCAATTAAGTCAAAATATATTTTCATTAAAAGTTGCTTCATTTTGGAGCAACTTTTTTTATTCCCAGTAAGCAGTAATTTTCTTTTTTTTGCTTTGCTAAAGCGATATTCTTATATTTATTTGAAATAAGATATATATGAAATTCAAGTATAAAATATCACCAGAACTAAAACTAATAAATGAATACTATTACGGTTATTTCAAATGGAACGACCTAATAGAACATACCCTAAGTACACGTAACAGCCCATTATTTAACGAAACATATAATATCATTTCAGATTTCACCCAAGCTAAAGTTATCTTGAACATCAAAGATTTGGATGATTATATCGATGAATATGAAAAATACAGTCCTATTTTAAATAAATGTGCAATAATTGTAAGTGATTCCTACGACACTTCAATGTCTATGCTTTTTGAAATTCAAGTTCGCATACAAAATGCGAAAGTTTTTCATAATTATGAAGAAGCCTACAAATGGCTTGAAATAGATTCTGTTCTTATAACGAAAGAATAAAACACTTCCAAAACTTATTCAAACTAATTTAAGATTAGCCTTTTACCCTCCATTTAGCTTGACTTCCTTTTCTTGATGGCTTAACTTTAATCTACACTCGTGGATAAAATAAGTATTATCCCAAGCCCCTACGATTTCTATCTATGAAATCTTTATAAACTGGCTTTACTCTTAAGCCTTTATTGTAGATTAACTAAATGTTTTAATAGGTAATAAATAGTGAACACAATCATATATGTTTATTGAATAAGCCTGACTCTATAATTGTTGTTTTCAACTAAATTGACCATTTGCCTTTTTAGAACTGAATCAAAAAAACATTCACAATTTTAAACCTAGTATCATGGACGAAAAGATTGTAAGAAACCCTAGTTCGATGCCAAGAATTGGAGATAAAGCTCCTGAATTTAGAGCCGTTACCACCCAAGGAAACATTCACTTCCCAAATGATTATAGGGGGCGTTGGGCAATTCTGTTTAGTCACCCAGCTGATTTTACTCCTGTATGTACATCTGAATTTATGACTTTTGCCAGCAGAGAAGAACAATACCGTGAAGCCAACTGTGAATTGGTTGGTTTGTCTGTTGATGGATTGTATAGTCATATCGCATGGCTTCGTACAATCAAAGAAAAAATAGAATATCGCGGAATGAAAGATGTTGAAGTCAACTTTCCATTAATTGAAGATATCACAATGGAAGTGGCTCATAAATACGGAATGATTCAACCAGGAGAAGATAGCACAAAAGCTGTGCGAGCAGTATTTTTCATCGATCCTCATGGAATAATTCGTACGATTATTTATTATCCATTAAGTCTTGGTCGCAATTTTGATGAAATCTATCGTGTTTTAATAGCGCTTCAAACAGCAGATAAATTTTCTGTTGCTACACCTGCAGATTGGGTACCAGGAGATGAAGTTATCGTTCCTCCTGCAGGATCCTGTGGAGTAGCCAAAGATCGAATGGAAAATGCAGATGAAGATGTACACTGTTACGATTGGTTCTTCTGCACAAAAAAAATAAGCAAAGAAGAAGTTCTCGATGCAGTTCTAAAAAAAGAAGAACACATTCATTAATAAAAATAAAGGCTGCACATGATTCATCCATCTGCAGCCTTCATTCTTTACAATTTTTATACTATTAAACTCCTCCCCTTTTACTACCCCGTGTAAAATTTCAATGCATCCAACCTTACAGTCTGGAATAGTATTTGCTTCTTTTAACAGAGGTGATGAAATTTGTTTATTGATAAGTTAAGAAATTAAGAAAAAAGTAACACTTAGAATTAAAAAAGTTTTGTAATTTTCGCTTCCGATTGTACTTAACAAGATTAAATTAAAAATGAAGAATAATTTAATAGTCCTTTTTTGTGTAAGCTTTTGCTTACTATTTTCATTCCATACTAAGGCTCAAAAATATCATATCGATATAGAATTAATTGGAAATAATGACAGTACAGCTTATTTAGCACACTATTACGATGGTAGAATATTTGCTGATGACACAACTCAACTGGTAAATGGAAAAGGTTTATTTGCTAAAGAAAAGCAATTAGATGAAGGGATCTACGTGATCTATCTTCCATCTCAAAAATATTTTGACTTGTTGATTGGGAAAGATCAGGAGTTTTCAATTAGTGCAGATCCTAAAAACTTTATAGAAAGTATTAAAATAACAGGCGCTGAAGAAAGTATAGCCTTTCATGATTTTCAACAATTCATGAAAAAACAGAATGCAAATTCAAAAAAAATTCAAGAAGCGTACAAAGCAAACAAAGATAAGCCTGCTGAAAAAGAGAAGTATCAAGCTGCCTTTAAAAAAGCAGATAATGAAGTTAGATCGTATATAAAGCAACTTCAGGTAGATTATGCGGCTAATCATTTCGTTTCTAAATTTGCCCAGTTCACTTTATCTCCAAAAATACCTGAATTCTCAAAAGAAGTTGCAGCATCAGTTTCTGATAGAGATCAAGTAATTAGAAAGAAATCTTACCTATTCAACAAAAATCATTACTTCGATTATGTCGATTTCTCAGATAAGCGTTTTCTAAGAACTCCAATCCTTAAAAACAAATTGGAGTTCTTCTTCGAAAAAATATTGGTTCAAAGTCCCGATACGATTGTAAAAGAATCGAGCTTACTGATTGAAAAAGCCAGATCGAATGAAGAGTTCTTTCAATATTTGGTTCAATACACATTAAACTATGCTGTAAAAAGTAAAATCATGGGCATGGATGCCGCCTTTGTAAATTTAGCTAAGAAATATTACCTAAGTGGACAAGCAAATTGGGCTGATTCAACGCTATTGGCAAACATCAGAGAAAGAGTAATAAAACTTCAGTTCAATCTTATTGGCATGAAGGCTCAGGACCTGACAATGGAAACGCCTGAAGGAGAATTTGTACGTTTACATGAAGTCGATGCCCCATATACAATATTATATTTCTGGGAACCAGACTGCGGTCATTGTAAAACAATTACCCCTCGCTTAAAAAGTGAAATTTTAGATAATTACAAACAGATGGGTGTGAAAGTATTTGCTGTTTGCACCCAAAATCAAAAAGAAGAATGGGAAAACTTTATAGCCGATAAAGATTTGTTTGATTTTATTAATTGCTATGACCCGCATCATCAAACCAATTTTAGAATGTATTACGATGTTTTCAGTACACCTATAATATATTTACTCGATAAGGATAAAAAAATAGTAGCCAAACGGCTTGATGTTGATACGCTGAAAACATTTCTTGAAAACGAACTCAAAAACAAAAAATAATAGAACATAAGGATGCCAGAAGGCATCCTTTCTTTTTTCACACAACTTTTTAAGAAAACACCCCCTATTCCAAAGCACCTTCCCTTAATAAAAACATATAATTCCGAGAAAAGTATGTTTTTTTGACATTCGCAAACGATATAGGTGTTTAAACATGGTAGATTCTAAAATGAAAATCGTATTTTCAACATCGAATACCAAAATTTAATCAGCTTAACCTCATTTTTTAGAGCTGAAAAGTAACTATTAAACAATTTTTTATGTGTGGATTTGTAGGAGTTTTTGATTTGAAGGTGAATGCTCAGGAGTTACGCCCTCAAATTCTCGAAATGTCTAAGAAAATTCGTCACAGAGGTCCAGATTGGTCTGGAATATTTTGTGATGAAAAAGCGATTTTGTCTCATGAGAGACTATCGATTGTAGATCCTCAGTCAGGAGGACAACCGCTTTATAGCAAAGATGGTAATTTGGCCCTGGCTGTTAATGGAGAAATCTATAATCATATGGATATTCGAAATCAGATGAACGGATCCTATGAGTTCTTGACAAAATCTGACTGCGAAGTTATCCTTGCATTATACGATAAAAAAGGAATCGATTTTATCGATGACCTGAATGGGATTTTTGCTTTTGCCCTTTACGACAAAAAGAATGATTGCTACCTAATTGGTCGTGACCACATGGGAATTATTCCTTTGTACCAAGGTTGGGATCAGCACGGAAACTATTACGTAGCGTCAGAATTAAAAGCCTTAGAAGGATACTGCAATAAAATAGAAGAATTCTTACCTGGTAAATTCTTATACAGCAAAAATGGTGTTGTAAAAGAATGGTACCAACGCGACTGGATGGATTTCGATAATATCAAAGACAATAAAACAGACATGGCTGAACTTCGAAAAGGTTTAGAAGATGCTGTTCATCGTCAATTAATGTCTGATGTTCCTTATGGTGTTTTACTTTCTGGAGGTTTAGATTCATCTGTTATTTCGGCTATTGCTAAAACATATGCAAGCAAGCGTATTGAATCTGGTGATGAAAAAGATGCTTGGTATCCTCAATTGCACTCTTTTGCAATTGGTTTGGAAGGTTCTCCCGATTTAGCTGCTTCTCGTGTAGTTGCAGATCATATTGATACCGTTCACCACGAAGTAACCTTTTCTGTTCAGGAAGGTTTGGATGCTATTAAGGATGTAATTTATCACTTGGAAACATACGATGTAACTACAATTCGTGCCTCTACCCCAATGTATTTAATGGCAAGAGTTATTAAATCGATGGGAATTAAGATGGTTCTTTCAGGTGAAGGTGCCGACGAAATGTTTGGTGGCTATCTTTACTTTCATAAAGCTCCAAATGCGAAGGAATTTCATAACGAATGCTTGCGTAAGCTAGACAAACTACACCAGTACGATTGCCTGCGCTCGAACAAATCGATGGCATCTTGGGGAGTTGAAAGTCGAGTGCCATTCCTGGATAAAGAATTCCTTGATATTGCAATGCGAATTAACCCAGATGACAAAATGTGTACTGATGGTAGAATGGAAAAATGGGTGCTACGTAAGGCATTCGAAGACTATTTACCAGAAAGCGTAGCTTGGAGACAAAAGGAACAATTCTCCGATGGAGTTGGTTACAATTGGATTGATACTTTGAAAGAAATTGCTGAAAAAGATATTTCTGACGAGCAATTGAAAAACGCAAGTTTCCGATTCCCTGTAAATCCACCAATGTCGAAAGAAGAATTTTATTACAGATCTATATTTGCAGAACAATTTCCTTCAGAGACTGCTGCTGCTTGTGTACCATCTGTACCGTCAATAGCATGTAGTTCTCCTGTAGCAATTGCTTGGGATGCTTCGTTCCAAAACAATGCCGATCCATCAGGACGAGCTGTTAACGCAGTTCATAACGATGCTTATAAAGAAAAAACAAAGAGCAAGTAACATTTGCTTTTCGGGAATATACAAAGGCCATTTGCATGATGCAAATGGCCTTTTTCGTGCGACATAAATGGTAAAGTGAATTTAAAGACAGCATCTAAACATTAAAATTACATTCACTTTATTTCAAAAGCATCCTTAAATAAAATGGAATTAATTTAGCTAAAGAAATAAAGTAAAACATAGCCAAGTTAGCTTACATCCTTTTAACGAATATATGGCTGAAAAGAAATATTATAGAAGATAGGTTTAATATCATTTTTGTAACACACCTAAAATCTTACTTTACAAGTCTTATTTTATTATCGATACTAAAAAATAAATCACTACCACCTATCTCTTTAAATACAACACATTCAGAGGCATTCTTAAATTCGTCAATTAATTATTTTTATATGTTTCATTAATTTCGTTGCTTACTTAGTTTATTTTTAATAAATTAGATAAACCCTTTACAGATTATTTTAACAACTTAAATTAATTTAACATGAGTATCAATTTTAAAGTAATTCCAAGAAAAAATCCTTCGAATCGTGAAGCAGCACCTAAATATTATGCGTCTATCAACAGTAAAGGCAAACGCAACAATCGTTACATCGCAAAACAAATTGCAGAACGTTCTAGTTTGAACCAAATGGATGTACTTTCCGTTATTGAAGGATTCCTTCAAATTATTCCTGAAACTCTTGCTGATGGCTATAAAGTAGATCTTGGGGAATTTGGAACAATGGGTTTAACGGCAAAAAGTAATGCTTGCGAAACTGAGGAAGCATTTAACTCTACCATGATTGAAGGTACCAAGGTAAATTTCAGACCTGGTAAATTGTTTAAAAAGGAACTTAACGCTGCCGATTTCGAGAAAATCCATTCTACTGAAAAAGTTACAACTGAAACTGAATAAAGTTGTTCCTATCACTTTTAAGAATGATGGGTATCATATCTCAATATTATAGGTATCACTTTTAGAAGTGATACCTATAATAATTTAAAGTCTTACCTATTACTATCAAAAGTAGTAGGGTTTACTTATAAAAATCAAAAAATATAATGAACACAATTGATGAAATATATGAAGAAATTGACAATAAAAAAGCCGAACTCGATCCAATTATTAAAAAGCTTGAAAACAAAATAAAAATCTATACCAATTGGGCTTGGACATTTGTAATAATAGGTTTTGTTGTAGCTGTCATCGGTCTTTTATGCTTTTTTATTCCTAGTATATCTGGAGATTTATCACTTAATGAATTAGGTGACTATTTTGCTGGAACTGTAGCTTCTTCTTGGTCTTTAGCTGGCCTGTTTTTTATTTACGTAGCATTTCTTGGGCAAAAGCAACAATTAATAAATCAGCAAATTGAGATGCAATATAGCCAAGCGGAAATTAAGGCAACAAGATTTGAGTTAGCAGGGCAAAAAGAACAACTAGTTGAGCAAAACAAGACCTTTAGAATGCAAAGGTTCGAAAATACTTTTTTTTCACTTTTGGCGAACCATTCCACAATAGTAAATGATATCGACATAAGAAGGCAAGACCCTACTACACTAAAATTTAGTATTACAGCTCAAGGAAAAGATTGCTTTATGACATTTTATAATGATTTATACGGTGGTTGCAGAATCTTAGCAAAACAAAATTCTATAAATCAAAACGAATTATCAATATCACTAACTTTACAAAGTTACGCTGCAATGTTTAAGCTGAATCAGGCTGACTTAGGACATTATTTTAGAAACCTATATCATATTTTAAAATTTATATTTGAAGAACCTGAACTAACAAACAAAAAGAGATATTCAAATCTGCTGAGAGCACAGCTTTCTAGTTTTGAATTAATATTATTGTTTTACAATTGTCTTAGCTACAACGGCATTGAGAAATTTAAACCATACATAGAACATTTTGATTTTTTAAAAAACCTAGAACCAATTCTTCTAATTAACACAAATCATGTATTAGAATATTCTTCTCTTCAAGAGAAACAAAATACAGAAAAACAGCCTACCTCATAATTTCAACACTATGAACTATTAAATTCAATTTAACAAATTTAAAATCATGCCAAACATTGAGAAAATAACAGAAGCAATTGATGAATACTTAGAATTCAATAATAAATCAGGAACCACTCCTGTTGATATTAATCCATATCTTGAATCGAAAGGGCTATTAAATGATTCTAAATCGAGACGTGGAAAGCCAATAAGAGAATTAATTAGAAGTGGAAAATTCAAATATGCTATCAAATTTGGCGGTAGATGGATTATTCATCATTCAAAGCAAAAACCATAATCCTTAATTATCGGTCTTTTTTCATAGAAGGTAGATCAACTTCGGTATCCATAAAAGGATGAAACCAATTGGCTTCATCCTTTTTTATGAATTAAATCTAGCAGACGATATACTGAAATTAAAAGAAAAGCAATTTTCTGCTATTAATGTTCTAATTTAGCCGATTCAAACAAGAGAATCACATCCATGCAAGATAAGAAGAGAAAACATCCTGAAGTAAAGTCAAGATTACATCAAAGAAATAAAAACCGATCGCGATACGACTTTAAATTATTGGTAGAATCCTGCCCCGAATTAAAGCCTTTCGTCATTTTAAATAAGTATGACGACGAATCGATTGATTTTGCAAATCCTGATGCGGTTAAAATGCTAAACAAAGCTATTTTAATCCATTTTTATGGATTGGAATCTTGGGATATTCCAGAAGGATACCTTTGCCCTCCTATTCCGGGAAGAGCTGATTACATTCATCACATTGCTGATTTGCTGTGTCAGTGCAACTATGGTAAAATACCAAGAGGTGCTAATTTTACTTGCTTAGACATTGGTGTTGGTGCAAATTGTATTTACCCTATTATTGGGAACAACGAATTTGGATGGTCTTTTATTGGTTCTGAAATTGATCCTGTTGCCTTGAAATCTGCGCAGACTATCGTCGATTCGAATCCAAGTTTGAAGGGGAATGTTGAGTGTGTTATGCAGGAAAACCCTAAAGATTTCTTTTATGGTGTAATTCCGAAAGAGGGTTATGTTGATATATCCATTTGCAATCCTCCTTTTCATGCTTCGGCCGAAGCTGCAATGGAAGGAACAATGCGCAAAACAAGAAATTTAAGCAAGGGAAAAGAAAGTAAACCAAATTTGAATTTTGCTGGCCAGAGCAACGAATTGTGGTGCGAAGGTGGTGAAGCCAGATTTGTAAGAAATATGGTTAATCAGAGTAAGAAATTTGGGAAATCGTGTTTTTGGTTCTCTAGTTTAATTTCGAAAGAATCGAACCTTAAGAACATCTACCAAGCGCTTACTGAAGCGAATGCCGTAAAAATAGAAACCCTTCCTATGGGACAAGGTAATAAAACAAGCAGAATTGTTGCTTGGACATTTCTTAGCAAACCAGAACAGCAAAAATGGAAGAGCACAAGGTGGAATGTGAAGCCTAAGAAAAAAGAATAATTTCAATTTAAGAGCTTCATCATTGGTGAAGCTCTTGAATTATAGTTTACAATCACTTTACTATTTTATGGCTCCACAATAAATAGCTATTGTCTTCAAGCCAGACAGGCTTTTCCTTTTCTCCTTAAATGAGAAAAGGAAACAAAAGAATCAAGTCAGCCTGATCCTTGTTAGCTCTTTGTTCATAACCAGTTTCACGCCTTACGGCAGGCTGACAAAACACGCTCAAATTATATCTTATAAATACAATTGTAATTCTTAAAAATTGCAATCAAGCTCTTTCGATCAATCAAGGAGTCAGAGCATGACAGTTATTTTCATTAGACCAGATCAGTTTTTTAAACTTGTCTGGTCTTCTTTTTGTATCAGCGTTAGGGATTGAAACGGAAACCCCACAGCGAAGTATGAGCGAGGAGTTGCAGAGGAAAGCCCGCCCGAAGGGAACGCCCATAAAAAAAGGCCGATACCCGAAAGTATCAGCCAACCTTTACTTAACCTAACTAACTTATAATGAATTGTTCTTTATAAATTCGATTAATTCATCGATGTAGGCAAAACTCATACCTACAACGGTATCGGCTGCTCCGTAATATACTGCAACCTTGTTTCCTTCGGTTAAGGCAGCACATGGAAACACAACATTAGGCACATCGCCCATTAGCTCGTAAGGCGCTGCAGGAGCCAATAAATATGGCTTTGTGCGAAACAATACCTTATCGGGATTTTCAAGATCGAGAAGCGCTGCTCCCATTGAATAACGGAAGCCATTGCAGGTATTGATAACACCATGGTAGAACATTAACCAACCATCTTTGGTGCGAATAGGTACCGAACCTGCTCCAATTTTAGTACACTGCCAAGCACTATCTTCAAAAGGAGTTACTTTCATAGCACAGCGGTGCTCGCCCCAATATTTCATATCGGGACTGTAAGAGATGTAAATATCGCCGAAAGGTGTGTGACCATTATCGCTCGGACGACTTAGCATTGCGTATTTGCCATTAATTTTCTCTGGAAACAAAACGCCGTTACGGTTGAAAGGCAAAAAGGCATTTTCGCACTGGTGAAAGGTTTTAAAATCGTAAGTATAGGCGATTCCGATGGTTGGTCCGTGGTAACCATTACACCAGGTAATCCAATAACGATCTTCGATCCAACAAACACGAGGATCGTATTTGTAATCTGATTCGATCATTTCGGTGTTACCCGCTTCCATCTCAATTGGTTCGTGATTGATTTCCCAATTGATTCCATCTTTACTAAAACCAGCAAAAATATTCATTTGTACCGCTTTGTTATCACAACGGAATACGCCGGCAAAGCCATCCTCAAAAGGAACAACAGCACTGTTAAATATACTGTTCGATGTTGGAATATCGTATCGTCCGATTACCGGATTTTGAGAATATCTCCACATTACATCTGTGCTTCCTTCTGGCCTGTCTTCCCAAGGCATTGTATTTTTTGAATTCATTCTGATAAAATTTATTTGGATTCGTTATTTGTATCTGACTCGTTATTTTCTGAATGGGGGAATGGAATAAATTTGGCTCCAAACAATATTGGTAAAGTAGCAAATAGTACTACTATAAAAAACAATTTATAGCCTAACCAATCGCTTAAAAAACCACTAAGCATTCCAGGTAACATGATACCTAAATTCATTATGCCTGTAGCAAATGCGTAATGTGCCATTTTGTATTTTCCTGGAGCTACTTGCTGCATCATAAAAAGCATTAATCCAACAAAACCGAAACCATATGCAAAATACTCTGCAACAACAGCACCTCCAATTAAATATACACTATCAGGACGATAAATAGCCAAGACAGCATACACCACAAATTGCATGTTAAAAATAAGCACTAAAGAGAATAAAGATTTTTTCAGTCCGCGTTTGGCAATGTAATATCCTGCTAAAAATGAACCCAGAAGAAAAGCTAATGAGCCATATATTCCATAGATTATTCCGATATCAGCAGTGCTTAATCCTAAACCTCCATCGGCAACAGTTGCTTTAAAAAACAAGGGAGCAATTTTAATAGCAAAGCCTTCGGCAAAACGATAGGCTACAATAAAAGCTATGAACCAAATAATATATTTTTTTTGGAAAAAGGTTTTGATTACATCCTTTGTAGTTGCAAAACCTTCTTTTAAGTTTTTTACTTCGCTGCTTTGCTCACCTCCTGATGGTAGCATGCGCATGTGATAAACTGAAAGCAAAATCATAATAATTGCATAGATAAACATTACAACCATCCAAGCTTCCATAACACCAAAGCGCTCTTCGAGCACACCAGCCATATAAACCAATGCACCTGCGGTTAATAATTTTGCCAAATTGTAGAAGGCTCCTTGCCAACCAATGTATTTGGCTTGCTCTTTACCCGATAATTCACTTAAATACACCCCATCGGTAGCAATATCGTGTGTGGCACCACTAAAGGCAATAATAGCCAGTAGTGCAATTGCATAGGTAAAGAAATTATCGAGTTGTAAAGAGAAACCTACCAAAGCAAATGTGATTCCTGTAAGCAATTGAGTTGCGACAACAAAATGTTTTTTAGTTTTAAACATTTCCAATAAAGGGCTCCAAAGTGGTTTTAAGGTCCACGGCAACATAATTAAAGAGGTCCAAAATGCAATTAAAGTATCGGATATCTCGAAACTCTTAAACATGAGTACTGATGCTTGTGCAATTGCAATAAAGGGTAAGCCCATTGCAAAATAGGCTGTAGGCACCCAGCTTACCGGATGTTTCTTTTTACTTTTTTTAGTAAATGACATTATCTTTTTTTTGTTAGGTAATAAGGATATGAGTTAGTTGTTAAAGAAGAACTCAAGAGTTCCTCCTTTACTTATGTCTTGATGATTAATAAAGTAACTTTTATGCTCTTTACCATTGCGTAGCATTTTAGAAATGTACTTCCCATCAGAATTTTTATGATTTGAAATGATTTGGAAACTTTTTCCTTTGTGAAATTCAGGATCCAATTCAATTGTAATCTTATCGAAAACGGGTGCTGTAATCGCATAATCTGTATCGCCCGGACAAACTGGATAAATTCCCATCATGCTATAAATTACCCAAGCAGATAAGGTTCCACAATCATCATTTCCAGGAATTCCATCGGGTGCATTTTTATAATAGGTATCGATTAAATTTCGAACTTCCTTTTGTGCTCTCCATTCTTCCCCTTTAAAATAATTAAACAGGTACGGATAATGAATGTCTGGCTCGTTGGCCATATCGAAAAGCTCATCGTCGAAAACAGATTGCAACTTGTTTACAAAATTGTGCTTCCCTCCCATTAATTTGGTTAACCCTTTTACATCGTGCGGAACACAGAATGTGTATTGCCAAGCTGTTCCTTCATGAAACCCTGGACTTGGTTCGAAGTTCTCTCCTTGTCGAGGATTAAAGTTCTTTAAAAATTTACCATTTTCTAATTTAGGACGAATCATTTTATATTCTTCATCGAAATACTCTTTGTATCGAAGTGATTGCCCTAAAAATTTCTTGTAATCATCTTTTTTACCCAAAGCTTTTGCGAATTGCGCCAAATTCCAGTCTGCAATGTAATATTCCAATGCATGAGATACTGAATTATCGAATTCCTCTTTCAAAGGTACATATCCTTCTGCCAAATAATGATCGATATCTGGGCGTAGCTTGTTATTCTTTCCTTCTGTCGTTGCCGATTTGTACATAGCTTCGTAGGCTGTTTCCACATCAAAATCAGTTAAACCTCGCAAGTAAGAATCTACAATTGTTGGAATAGCTGGGTCGCCTTCCATCACATGTGTTTCTTTGCTGTTCAGCTCCCACTTTGGCAACCAACCGCTCTCCTTGTACATATCTACCATCGAACGAACCATGTCTAACTGCTCTTGTGGATACAATAGAGCCATTAAAGGATGAAAATTTCGGTAGGTATCCCATAGAGAGAAAACAGTATAACGATCACAATTCTCGGTTTCGCGAATTTCGAAAGACTCCATTGCTGGATATTGGCCGTTTACATCATTTATGATGTTTGGATGAATTTGAGTGTGATAAAGTGCTGTATAGAAAATTGTTTTCTGATCTTTCGTTCCTCCTTCAACTTTTACTCTACCTAAAACATCGTTCCACTCCTTTGAAGCTTGTAACTTTGTTTTTTCAAAATCAAAATCATTTGATTCGGCATCCAGATTCATTCTTGCATTGGCTATACTCACATAAGAAACACCAACTTCAACTAATATTTGTTCGTTCTCTTGGGTATCGAAAGTAAAGTAAGCACCAATTTCATCACCATACATTTCTTGTGTGAAATTCTTATAATATTTGATTTGCCCATCGGTGTCGCTCCAAGCAGATTCTGCTTTCATCTCTGGCATTTTTTTCCAAACACCTAATTCTTCCGCTTTCTTACTAAATCGAGCAACAAAAAACACCGGACGTTCCGAACCATCGTTATAACAAAAGCTTCCCGTCATACGTGATCCTTCAATTTCTTGATTGTTTACGATTCGTACTTTTGCTCCAGATTCGTTGCTTAAGCCTAAACCAAGGTTTAATAGAATATTTGATTTACCTTTTGGAAAGGTGTAACGACTAATTCCTGTTCTTTTGGTAGAACTTAATTCAGCTTTTACGCCATATTTCTCCAGATCGGTGGTATAATATCCAGGAATTGACACTTGATTCTTCATGATAGAACCATATTCCTTATGATCTGCTTTAACATCTCCAGTAGTTGGCATCAAAATAATGACACCTAAATCGGGACAACCAACACCACTTAAATTCACATGCGAAAAACCTGTTAGATAGCTATTGTCCCATGAGTATGGTGTAGACCACCAACGAGCATCTTTGTCGTAGGTATTAATATCGGAACCTGAAACATTAAAGGGAGTAAGAGAAACCATTCCTCGTGGTACAATTGCTCCTGGATTGGTCGTTCCAAAATTTGTAGTTCCAATAAATGGATTTACGTAATCGGTAAATTGTGCAAAACAATTCAAACCGAGAAAAGCTAGAATAAAAATTCCTGTTAAACGTTTCATCAAGTTAAGTTTTATTGAGTTCTACTTATTAAGTTAGAAAATATCACCGAACGGGATTTTACTAGCCAAGCTCCTCCCGAACGGCTTCTAAATTCTAATCTTTTATCAAAATAAAGTTTTCATGATTAAAAGCTGATTAATTTAAAGATTAATCCTCGCTTTCATTCATTAATTCTACATAATTACATGCTCACCTCATTAATTTCAATTGCCTGTCCTCCACTTTCAATCATCCGAATATCCAATTTGGTATCGGAATTAACTTCTTTTTCAATGATTTCGATAGCCGTTGGATTATCTTTAAGGGAAGCTTTCGCTCCATCTGCATATATGATCGCCTTGTATTTTTTGTTAGCTTTCAAGAAGCTTAAATCCAATGTAATATTTCTGGCATTCTCATCCGTAATTGCGCCAAGATACCATGCGTTTCCTTTTCTTCTCGCTACCGCATAAACATCACCAATTTCAGCAACTAGTACCTTCGATTCATCAAAATCGGCAGGTAAGTTTTCGAAAAATTTAAATGCTGGTTGGTTCTCGTAATTACTTACCAAATCGGATGCCATTTGCAAAGGGCTGTACAAACAAACCCATAAAGCCAATTGTTTTGCGAGAGTTGTATTCACACGACTATTTCCTTTGTCATTGCTATTCCACTTGATATACTCTTTTCTGTTTTTGTACAAAATATCGAATGTTCCTGGCGTATAATCAATCGGACCTCCCAAACAACGTGTAAATGGCAATATTAGATGATGCTCAGGTGGATTTCCTTCGCTCCAACCATTCCACTCCATTCCTCGAGCACCTTCTCGTGTCATCATGTTTGGATAGGTTCGACTAATACCTGTAGCTTTAATTGGTTCATGCGCATCGATCATTAACTCATACTTTGCTGCTGTTTCAACAACCTTTCGATAATGCTGAACCATTTTTTGTCCATGGTGAAAATGACCATTCGGAATTGGACCTGCATAACCAGTCTTTAAAACTCGAATTCCATTGTTGTGCAATTTGGCAAAAGCCTTTTCCATACACTCTTCGTAAAAAATGTAATCGCCGCCTGTTTCATGATGCCCAATTAGTTCTATACCCTTTGAATTTGCATATTTCACAATTTCATCAAAATCGAAATCTGCATAAGGAGTCGTTTGATCGAAAGCTTTTGGTTTTCCCCAATTTTCCCAACCCGTATTCCAGCCTTCGGCCAAAACTGCTTCTACCTTATTTTCTGCAGCAAAATCAATATATCTTTTCATATTCTCAGTTGTAGCACCATGTTTTGGGCCTGGAGTCCAAGTTTCAACACCTAAATGCATTCCCCACCATATACCAACATATTTCATTGGCTCTATCCATTTCGTATCGGAGATAACGCATGCTTCATTTAAATTTTGAATTAAATTCGATTCAACCAAACCTGCTGCATTCTTAGATACCGTAATTGTTCTCCAAGGAGACAACAAGGATCCTTTGGCTTTTACTTTAACTCCATTTGGCCACGGAACCAAATTCGCTTGAAAATGTGTTCCTCCCGTATTTTGCAAAGTCATTCCAGCATAATCTGTCAAATTTGCTTCATGAATACTTACATGATATCCTGATTCCATTTTTACTGTGATTGGCGTATTGGCATCAGCTACTTCATCTATTTTTGTAGTTCGATAAAGCATTTCATAACTTTCAAAATTCGCAGGTATATACCAAGCTGTACCATTCTCTGCAAAATTGAATTCAGTTAATTCAGTAATGATATTAATACTATCTAAAGCATTCTGCTTAGGTATTTCGTATCTAAAACCCAATCCATCATCAAAAAGACGTACTTGCAATTTAAATTCCCTATTAGCTGTGTTTCTTAATGAGATAATAATTTCATTGTAGTTATTTTGAATGAACTCATTTGGTCCCCAAACTGGTTCCCAAGTCTCCTCTTTCTCATTTTTACTTATTGAAACAATTTCTACTTTTTCGGTAAATAATGAATCCTCTTTTAAAATCAAACCCAGATTAGACTCGCTTATAATTTCATTTATATCAACTTTTAGCTTGTAAACCAAATTCCCTAGCTCGTTAATTTCCAAATCATAAGTTAATTTTCCATCTGGAGATTGCAATTCAACTAATTTCGGCGAACTACAAGCAACACCAATAAAAATAGCCGTCAGTAATCCAATTATTCTAAAATTCTTATACATATTATTCAATTACAAAAGTTTTCTTTTCGATTCCAATCCCTTTTATCGTTAATTTCTTCCATTGTTTTGGCAAACATGGATTTTTCTGTTCAATACCTGAATCTGTAAAATGTAAACCTCCAAAACCAAATAAAACCGTTTGTAACATTCCTCCTGCGCCTGTTGCGAAATACGGATTGTTACTAAATGCTGATTCTGACAATGCACCAAATGGAGATCGTTTGTTTGGCTCATAGGATCGTTTAAACAATTCAAAGGCTTTATCCTTCTCGCCTAATCTAGCATAAAGAACGGCCAGAACAGAATGAGACATTGCTGGACCTTCTGGTGCCATTTTTTGTTCATAATATTCCAAATCTTTACGAATCAATTCTGGATCTTCAATTACATTTAATGGATATGCTAACAGATTTACATCTGCTTGCTTAATTATTTCTCCATTGTATTTTTTATTCTCCTTGGTCACTCCATTTTCGAAAGAATAAAAGCTTAAACCCTCTGCAATTTTAGCCCATTTTGGATTAGATCTCACATTTAACGCTTTGGCTGCCTTTATTGCAAATTGCAAAGCCGTTTTTGCCGAACCATTGGTAAAAGCATTGTCATCTGCATGATGATAGAATTCATTCGCTCCTACAACATTGTTTATTGAATAGCTTCCATCTGAATTTTTAATCGCTCTACTTTGCCAAAAGTCAGCTACCTCTTTTAAGACAGGAAAACCAATCTCTTTCAACCAATCTTTATCCTCTAATATTCTGTAGTAATTCCAAAAGGCAATACCAATATCCGCAGTTATATGATGCTCAAAAGTACCAGTTAAAGCCCATGTAGGTGTAGCTTCTTCTCCTGTATCATCCGACTCCCAAGGGAACATTGCTCCATCAAATCCATAGTTTCCAGCTTTTCTTTTAGCCACTTCCAATCTATCGAATCTGTAATTCAGCAAAGATTTGGCAATTCTTTGATTAAAAACTAACAATGGAGGATACATCCACAATTCAGTATCCCAGAAAATATGGCCATTGTAACCCTGAGCTGACAAACCCATTGGTGCAATACTCAGGTTTGAATCATCTCTAGCAAAAGAATACAAATGGTACAAAGCCAAACGAATATCTCGTTGAGATTCCAAATCACCATTAATTTCAATATCTCCTTCCCAGAGTTTTGCCCAGAGCTCTTTATGTCGATCAATTACAGCATTCTTGTTGCCCAAAAGTTGAAAAATTACCATTCTTTCCGATTCACTTTTAGGATCACGAAAATCTTGAGTTGTACAAACTGCACCAGCCCAAGCAAACTGATAATTTTCACCCCTTTTCAGATCTTTTGTAAAACTCAATTCATGATGCAATGAATTCTTAACATGATGCTTCAATTCTGGTGTTTCATCCTCAAAAATAAATGAAGCCGTTGTGGCTAAATGATGTTTTCCAAAAGGACTATCGGCAACAGTTTGTAAAATCGGCATTCGTGCGTCTAAATCTTTCAACACACGAAATCCCGATTCCACATTTTTATATTCTCCCGGACAAATAATTTGTCCTCCAACCTGCATTCTTACATTTTGCTTTAATGGAAATACATCAACATCTATCATACCAGAATATGGCATTCCTCTTAAAGCATAAGTCGTAAAAGAAAAATCTGCATAATCTTTAAACTTGCAAGTTGTTTTGAATACAGCCTTCTTCATATTTAATATCTGTTTCCAATTGGAACAATTTTTCGTATTCAAAGTATCCCCTTCAATTACAATTTCAAGGTTTGCAAAATTAATCCCCAACAAAACTTTACTGACACCAAATTTCGATTCCTTATCGAATACATGATTTAAAACTATTGCTTTTGTTTTGGCTGGTTGTTCAGAGGGTAATAAGCCAATACGACC
>JADGFH010000688.1 GCA_016743925.1 Labilibaculum sp. | reverse complement strand
GCTTTTATTAGTTTATTGGTGATATATTTAGGGGTATTCCTACAATTAAATAGAAAAATAATTACGCAAAGGTTATAAATTTAAGTGGAGAGAAAATAATAATAGATTTATTAGGATTATTCCCTTTTTTGCATTTATCTTTGTAATCAACAAATCAGAATAAGCATGGAAGCAATACAAATAATTCGACGCCGACGCAATAGATCTTTATCAAAACGATAAGGAGGAGCATTGGTATCATTATTTTCCAAGCTTTCCATATCGGAAAGCCTTTTTTTTGATTAATAATTAACAATTCAGAACAAATGATTTTATTTCACAACATACGACGACGAAGATTTAGCTCTCCAATTGGAAAAGCGGTTGATGTCGTATTGTCGTGTAATCAATGATTAACAACAATATTTAAGGCTTACCGTTAAAAACGGAAAGCCTTTTTTTTTGAACTGACATTTAATAATAGAAATGAAACAAATTATCCATACACAGAGTCGACGCCATTTGCGAAGTAACTGTTACCCAGGAGGGACGGATGAGCTTGCTATTTCTAATATCGAAATATCATTTACTATTTAGCTTACTGTTCTCGGACGGTAAGCTTTTTTTATATCAACTAATTAAAAAAAATAAAATGAATTCATTCAACTCCTTAGATTTCCGACGACGCTGTTATCGGGAACACAACAATCAAACCGTAAGAGCGGATTTTGTGGTAGAATTAAATAACAAATGGTTGTGCTTAACTGCTGTAGCACTTTTCTGGGAAATTTAGTAATAGTTTAGATTGAAATGATAGAAACATCAATGGAAATTGAACAAAAAATAAGTGTCATTGTAGCAAGCTTGAGGCATTACGAATATGCCCAAGAGATTTGTGATATGATTGAACGTGCTGCGAAAATACGCGGTACTGGAATTGCAAAAAGGAATCCTTTGTACATCGTACAAAAAATTCAGGAAGGAAAAGCAATCATTGCTTTTGATCAGAATAAAATAATTGGCTTCTGTTATATAGAGACCTGGGAACATGGAAAGTACGTAGCTAATTCAGGATTAATTGTTGATCCGGAATACAGAGCTGTTGGTTTGGCTAAAATGATTAAAGCCAAAGCTTTTGAGTTATCTAGAAAGCGTTATCCAGAATCTAAAATATTCGGTCTTACCACAAGTCTTCCTGTAATGAAAATCAATTCTGATTTAGGATATAAACCAGTTACATTTTCTGAGTTAACCACAGATGAAACATTTTGGAAAGGTTGCAGCGGTTGTGTGAATTACGACATACTGACTAGAACCAAGCAGAAAATGTGTTTGTGCACAGGTATGCTATTTGATCCTAATAAAAAGGATAAGAAATAGGTAAAGCAATTCAATCATTAATTCAAGAAGTAAAAAAATATTACAATGACATCAACAAAGAAAAAAGTAGTTTTAGCATATAGCGGAGGTTTAGATACAACATACTGTGCACTTTATTTGTCTAAGGAGTTAAACATGGATGTGTACACAGTGTTAGGTAATACAGGTGGTTTTTCGGATGAAGAGCTGCAGGATATTGAGGACAGAACCAAGCAGCTTGGAGTAATTCAGCATGCTGCTCTTGATATTACTGAAGAGTATTACGACAAATGTATCAAATACATGATAATGGGGAATGTATTGAAAAATAACACTTACCCATTATCAGTAAGTTCAGAGAGAGCTTTTCAAGCTATGGCAATTGCCCAATATGCCCATTCCATTGACGCAGATTTTATTGCACACGGTAGTACAGGTGCAGGAAATGATCAAATTAGATTCGACCTTATCTTTAAGATAATGGCTCCCAATGCTGAGATCATTACTCCAACAAGAGATATGGAGTTAAGCAGGGAAACAGAAATTAATTACCTTAAAGAAAATGGCATTTCTGCTAATTTTGAAAAAATGCAATATTCCATTAATGCTGGAATTTGGGGAACAAGTATTGGAGGAAAAGAAACATTAAATTCTAGTGAGCCATTACCTGAAGAGGCTTATCCAAAACAAGTTGTTAAAACCGAATCAGAAAAATTAACAATTGGTTTTGAAGAAGGTGAATTGGTAAGTGTGAATGATGAAAAACTTACACCTCTTGAAGCAATTAAGAAAATTGAAGCTATTGGTTCACAGTTTGGTATCGGTAGAGATATGCATATTGGTGATACGATAATCGGAACAAAGGGTAGAGTTGCGTTTGAGGCTGCTGCACCTTTGATGATTATTCAAGCACATCAAACTTTAGAGAAGCATACGCTAACGAAATGGCAAATGCACTGGAAAGAGCAAATTGCGAATTTCTACGGAATGCTTTTGCACGAAGCACAATATCTTGAGCCTGTAATGAGAAACATGGAGACTTTTCTTGTGGACACTCAAAAGAAAGTGACTGGAACTGCTACTTTAAAATTAAGCCCAAAATATTTTCAGGTAGAAGGAATAACTTCTCCTAATGATTTAATGACTGACCTGTTTGGACAGTATGGCGAAACAAATGTTGGTTGGACAGCTGATGATGTAAAAGGCTTCACCAATATTTTAGCGAACTCATTGAAGATTTATTACACCGTAAACCAAGAATAAGATGGTAAATGTTGGAATTATAGGTGGAGCAGGATATACTGCTGGTGAATTGTTGCGGATTTTAATTTGGCATCCTCAAGCGAATATTAGTTTTGTGCAGAGTACGAGCCATATGGGACATCCTATAACGGATGTTCATAGAGATTTGTTAGGAGATACAGATCTTGAATTTTCAAAAGCTGATTATTCGAGTATAGATGTCATTTTTATCTGTTCTGGTCATGGTAAAACAAAATTATTTCTAGAGGATAATAAATTACCTGAATCTGTTAAAATCATTGATTTAAGTACTGATTTTAGACCAAAAACAAATACAGAAGGCTTTGTTTACGGATTACCAGAATTGAATAAGGATGCGATTATTAATGCAAATAGAATCGCGAACCCTGGATGTTTTGCGACTTGTATCGAGCTAGGCTTATTGCCATTGGCAAAGGCTAGCAAGCTGAAAGAAGAAATTCATGTGAATGCAATTACAGGTTCTACCGGAGCAGGTCAAAATCCTACAATAACATCACATTTTAGTTGGAAAAACAATAATGTATCTGTTTACAAGGCATTTACTCATCAGCATTTGGCTGAGATAACAGAAACAGTTTTGCAATTGCAGCCAAATTTTAAAAAGGAAATCAACTTTATTCCTGTAAGGGGAAACTTCAGTAGAGGAATTATGGCAACCATTTATACGGATTGCGATTGGTCTCTCGAAGAAGCTGTAATGAATTATAAAAAATATTATCAAGATCATCCATTTGTTAGCATTTCGAATCAAACTCCCGATGTAAAACAAGTCGTTAACACAAATAAATGTGTGTTGTACTTTGAAAAACACGGAAGTAAACTGATGATTGTGTCAGTTATTGATAATTTATTGAAAGGTGCATCCGGTCAGGCAGTACAGAATATGAACTTGCTTTTTGGGATGCCAGAAATTTTAGGTTTAGGCTTAAAGCCAATTGGATTTTAAAGAAGAAAAAATGAAATTATTCGACGTATATAATTGTTACAATATAAACCTTGTTAACGGAAAAGG
>JADGFH010000687.1 GCA_016743925.1 Labilibaculum sp. | reverse complement strand
GTTACTATTTTTAAGTATTGGAAAAAAGCTTTAGGAACTTTTGATGAATTATTAGATTACAGAACAGCAAACCCATAAAAACAAAAGAGGAAGTTTTTTTAGCTTCCTCTTTTTTTTTGCTGTTAACAGAACCTTGTAAAGATCCTGGAAACAAACACCTCTTTTGATAACATTTTTTGAGCTGCAGAAAACTCGATTAAGTCTAAATGTTAACATTTGGGGTATATATTCTCAGGCTTTATATTCAATTCTGTTAACGGTATCTATTGTAATAGTTTCCTTTGGTTTGTTTCTTCAACTGTTTCCTAGCGCTCAATATTTGCTTTTCGGCATTCTCCTTTGCTTCCAATCCATTTTCCATCATTAAAACGTAATGCAATAGATCATCATATTTTTTTTCAAACTCAGCCCTTTCTTTCTCTTTTTTCTCCACATTATCAGCAGCCCAGAGGAGTGCTTTTGTTGCTGAACCTTTACCCGAAAGTTTTTTAACTGCATTTATAGAATCACTATCCTTTTTGCTTATATCTCGAATTAGTACATTTTTTATTTCCTTTCCCTTACTCATAACAATTAAATTTTTTCCAATTGACTTACTAAATTCCTTGTACTCTCTGATTTGTATTGAGTCCCATTATAATGGACTATAAAAGGGCATTCTCTAGGGCCTGTAATTATTTGTTCAATTATAAATTTTGCATCGGGGTTTTTCGCCCTTAAGATTTGCTCAACCTGTTTGTTAAATTTTTCCAATCTCTTTTTTGAACGATGAAGATTAACACGGCAATTTGCAGAACAACATTCTTGATGTTTATTTTTTACGATAAAAGATTTGCCACATGAAGAACATTTTTTTCTATCTAAATGTAACGGCAAGGCGTTACTCTTACTTTTATACAAAGTCTCTAAAATTGCATTGTAAATTGTCGATTTATCATTTTCAAGACATTTACAGGTTTCAATAAATTCTATCTGTTCATCTAGTGTAATCATGATCTAATTATTTATTTACTGTCAATTCTTCCTCTTCCTCAAAAATCTCTAAATTCTCAAAACCTAAACCAAGGTTTTTAACTATTAAAACATCTATGTGCATTTCGTCATTTTTATTTTCTGCTCGAGTATAGAACTTTTCACCTATACGGGATCTAAACCAAACATTCATTTTTCAAGTCTTTAATTATTGCTTTTAAAACTAGAGGGTCAAGATTTTTGAATTTATTGACTATATTTTTTCGTTGGCGTTTAATCCTTTGCCTATCTACAAAATCGTTACCTAAACAATCATAGTTTAAAAGCTCCATTTCGTCAGGTTCATAATTCATGTAAACAGAATCTGTAAACCAACCTTGTTGAGTCATGTATTTTAAATCGACTCGTTTCCAATCTTTCAAATATTCATTATACAAATCGCATTCGGGGTGTGTAATCATGATTCGACACGGCAACGAAATCATGTAATTCAAAAATTCTATGTGATCGTTTAAGTCAAATTCGAATTTGTAATATTTTCTAGCATCTCTCCTAGTTGAGAACATATAGGGTGGATCTGCAAAAACAAAATCTTCTTGAGTAAATACATTTTCTTCTAGAAGATCCTTATAGTCGTAATATTCTATTGTGGACATAGAAGTTTCATACTTTTTGCAATCTGGATTCTTTTCAGCACATATAAAATGAGCAGCTGCAGTATAGATGCTTTTCTCTAATCCACCAGAACCATAAAAAAGACTAAAGTATCTTTCAGATTTTGGTAAACGATTTACCAAAAAGTGAATAACATTGCTAAAATCTTTGTTTCCTATATAATTCTTCATTTTATCTAAGATTTATAGAATTGTATTCTTTTTAGAGTGTGCCCTGTTGTGGTCACAGTAATTTTTATAAAAACACCCTGTTTTACTGTATTCATTGCGACACCCTAAAATAAACACAGTATTTCCCTTAACTGATCTATACTGCAATTGCCTCATAAATCGTTTTTGTTCCTTCCAGAACTTCTTCTAAATTCTTATCTGGGAGTTCTGAAAATTCAACTTCACATATCAAACCGCAGTTAGGCATAACCTCTTTACTCATTCTACCTCTATTCGGGTCTAATTCATCCAGATAAATATTACCTTCTTTTTCGTTGTGCAAACATGTATATTCAATTTGCCTTTCAAGTTTTGCCATTCTATTAAAATACATTGGGAAGTCTACTCTTATTTTATTCCAATAACCCATTCCACCTTTTACACAACCGATGCAATTATTATTCTTATATCCAAGTTTGTACATTTCTGGCAATTCAATTCCTGCACTCATTAATTTTCCTGCACAATTCTCTTTGCTTAATCCTTTTTCAATTAGTGGAAACAATGGCTTTGTGTGTGGGTATTGTTGCCCGTGCCTTATAGCTCTGTTAATTTCATGCTTTTCATATTCGAAACCCCAAACTTGGCTTAAAATTGCAACGCTATTAAATAGGCTTATTTCGTGCAATGCTTCAAAATCAAATCTTACTTGCTTCTTTAGTATTTTGGTGCAAGGTGCTCCTTGTGGTGTGTTTATCGCTCCTGTTTTCTCAACAACTTCAAATTGATCTTTATGGTCTTTTGCTTGTAGTGTTTCAATTTTACAACCATACCATTTTTCGCAATTAGCTTTGAAGCGTTCGTTATCTGGGTGTGCGCTGTCAATCTTTAGATAGTAGAGTTTTACGTTGTTGTACATTTCTAAAGCCATTTTACAAGCAACGGCGGAAGTAACCCCAGCACTCCACCATGCCACTATAAATCCTTTTTCTTCCTTCATACTATTTTCTATTCTCAGTTTTAAAATATTCAACTCTCACTCGTTTTACTGTGCTTTTGCTGACCCCAGTAGCTTCAACCGTTTTACTAATGCCCATTCCGCTATCTAAACAGGCTTTTACGTTTTTGTATTTATCAACCAGAGAAGTAGAATCTTTATTCTTAGCTCCGAGTTTTCGACCTTTATAAGCTTTATCTTTAAATTCTCTTTTTTCGTCTGCTTTTTGTTCCAATGCGATTCCTTCCTTTTGTCGCTCTTTACTCCTGTCAACTTCCATTTGTGCTAGTGTTGCCATTACTGTTGTTATCAATTCGAAGGCAGGGCTTAATTTTCCCTCTACAAAACTTTTAACTCCAAGTTTGTGAACGGTAACACAAACCTTATTGTCTTTCATGATTTTCAAGGTTTCAAGTATGTCAATAGTATCCCTTCCCAATCGATCAATATCGAAAACGATCAATTCGGAAATCGAATCCTCATTTATTGCTTTGATAATTTTTTTTCCCTGTGGTCTTTCTGTAAATGGAATCTTACCTGATATTTTATCGATGAGTAATTCACCTTTATAATCTTTCATTCCGTCAACTTGTCGAGCTTCGTTTTGCTCTTCGGTCGAAACTCTCGTGTATTTGTAAATTTTCTTTTCCATGATGAAGTTTTCTATTTTGTGGGTTCAGATTTGGGGTGGGTTCAGAATCGTATGTTTTGATTGATATCTGAACCTTTTTCGCTACTTTTTTAGGTTCAGCTTAGGGTATACCTTACTTTTGAACCTTTTCACCATTTTTTATTTATGCCTGTTATTCCTTCATGAATGTATTTCACTTCATTTTCGAAAAGAAGCGAGCCGCCTTT
>JADGFH010000686.1 GCA_016743925.1 Labilibaculum sp. | reverse complement strand
GTATTAGGAGCTCGTTATCATTTTTCGAATCAATTTGGACTGTTTACAGAATTGGGATGGGCTAATGCTGGTTTTTTTACAATTGGAACCACCTTTACCTTATAAATATTTTGTAAATTAGCTTTCATTCATTGAATATTCTTAATTGATGTATGGAAGATGTTTATAAAATTGCCATTAGTTTCTTTAATGGTATTGGGCCTGTAAATACAAAAAAAGTAATTGCCTATACTGGTAGTTTGGAAGGTTTGTTTAAAGAAAAGAAGCAGAATCTACTTAAAATACCAGGAATAGGTAAGTCCTTTGTAGATAAATTGGATCGCGAACCTGCAATTTCTTTAGCGGAAGAAGAGATCGAGTTTATTGCAAAAAATGATATTCAAGTAGCATTTTATTTGGATGAAAAATATCCACAACGTTTATTGAATTGTGCCGACTCTCCTTGCACACTATATTATAAAGGACATACTGATTTTAATGTATCCCGTATAATAAGTATAGTTGGAACACGTAATGCCAGTGATTATGGTCGTGAAGTGTGTAATAAATTAATACAAGATTTATCAGAGAAGAATATCAAACCAATCATCATTAGCGGATTGGCTTATGGTATTGATATTTGTGCGCACAAAGCTGCACTAAGAAATGGTTTACAAACTGTAGCAGCTGTAGGGCATGGTTTGGATATGATGTATCCATCTCAACATAAGAGATACGCAGAAGATATCATTTGTCAAGGAGCAATTATAAGTGAGTTTACATCCAAAAGTAAATTCGATCCTAAAAATTTTGTTCGTAGAAATAGGATTATTGCTGGTATGTCAGATGCAACTATCGTAATTGAATCTGCTGCAAAGGGAGGTTCGCTGGTTACTGCCGATATTGCAAACTCATATAATAGGGATGTATTCGCTTTTCCTGGTAGAACTTCGGATAAAAGTTCCATTGGCTGTAATAAATTAATAAAAACAAACCAGGCGCACTTATTAGAAGGAATAGCCGATTTGGAGTATATATTGGGTTGGGAGGATACAAAGAAGGAAGTGAAAACAGTACAAGCAAAACTATTTGTCGAGCTTTCTCCTGATGAGGAGTCTTTAATTAAAGTGTTAAAAGAGGATCGAAATGCACCAATTGATATGATTTGTGTAAAAAGTGATTTGCCGATGAGTAAGGTGTCAAGTTTACTCTTGAAATTAGAATTTGATGGGCTCATAAAATCACTTCCAGGAAAAATTTACGCTTTGAATTTGTGAATTTTATCATCTTTTTTTGAATCATGTTGTAGAGCAGAATAGCATAACGATGTAATACGCTGAAAATGAGCTATAAGAAATTTACGAAAACGTTGTAAATTTTTCGGCATTTTAATTTGCGATTATGAAAAAATATATACTTTTGAAACCAAGAACTAATAATTAAAACATCACAATCTAAATTAATTTCATAACATATTTTAGATATGGAAGCAAAGATTAACGAATTCATGGAAGGCCTTAAGGCCAAAACTCCTGGAGAAGCAGAATTTCATCAGGCAGTTCAAGAAGTAGTAGAAACAGTTTGGGATACTTATGATGCAAATCCGAAGTACAAGGCTGCTAAAATTCTTGATAAAATGTGTGAGCCGGAGCGTACAATCATGTTCCGTGTACCATGGATCAATGATAATGGTGAAGTAGAAATCAACCGTGGATACCGCGTTGAATTTAATAGTGCTATTGGACCATATAAAGGTGGATTACGTTTTCACCCATCGGTAACTTTAAGCGCTTTGAAATTCTTAGGTTTTGAACAAACTTTCAAAAACTCTTTAACTACATTACCTATGGGTGGTGGTAAAGGAGGATCTGACTTTAATGCTAAAGGAAGATCAGATAATGAAATCATGCGTTTTTGCCAAAGCTTCATGACTGAGCTTTGCAGACACATAGGTCCTAACACTGATGTGCCTGCTGGTGATATCGGAGTTGGTGGTCGCGAAATAGGATACTTATTCGGACAGTATAAGAGAATTCGCAACGAATTTGTTGGAGTATTGACTGGTAAAGGTCTTGAGTTTGGTGGATCATTAATTCGTCCTGAAGCAACAGGTTTTGGAGCTGTTTATTTTGCTCAACATATGTTGGCTGAAAATAAAGAAGATTTCAAAGGAAAAACAGTTGCTCTTTCTGGATTCGGAAACGTAACTTGGGGTGCTGCTCTTAAATTAGTTGAGCTTGGTGCTAAAGTTGTGACTATTTCTGGTCCTGATGGATATGTATACGATAAAGAGGGTTTAGATGCAGATAAGATTGATTACTTATTGGATTTAAGAGCTTCTAACAATGATGTTGTTGCTCCTTATGCTGAAAAGTATGGTGCAGAATTTTTCCCAGGTAAAAAACCTTGGGAAGCTAAAGTGGATCTTGCATTCCCTTGTGCAATTCAAAATGAATTGAACGAAGACGATGCTAAGCTTTTAGTTTCTAACGGATGTAAGTATGTTGTTGAAACATCTAACATGGGTTGTACTGCTGAGGCTTGTAACTATCTTGTTGTAAATGCTGCTTTTGCTCCTGGTAAAGCTGCTAATGCAGGTGGTGTTGCTGTATCTGGTTTAGAAATGTCTCAAAACTCTATGCGTTTCAATTGGTCTGCTGAAGAAGTTGACGAGAAATTGGGTCGTATCATGAAAGACATTCACGATACTTGTGTTAAGTTCGGTACTGAAAAAGGACACATTAACTACATTAAAGGTGCTAACATTGGAGGTTTCGTAAAAGTTGCTGAAGCGATGCTAGCTCAAGGTTGCGTATAGTATATAATACATGCCTAAATATATAAAAGCCGGCATAGCCGGCTTTTTTTATTTTTATTGAAAGGTAATTCTTTTGGCTATTCTTTGCTCTTTCCATATGTTTGCAAAAAAGTAATTACTTATGAAATTTATTGATACCCATTCTCATATATATGCTGATGATTTTGAAAATGATATAGAACAAATCATATCAAATTGTCGCGACGTAAACATTGAAAAAATTCTATTGCCGAATATTGATTCTGAATCAATTCCCAAAATGAATCAATTGGTTAAGCAATTTCCTGATATATGTATCCCGATGATGGGATTACATCCAACATCAGTTAAAGAAAACTACTTGGAGGAACTTCAGGTTTGTAAAGAATGGTTAGATAAGGAAAGTTTTTGTGCTGTCGGAGAAATTGGTATCGATTTGTATTGGGATAAGACTTTTGTAAAAGAGCAACAATTTGCTTTTGACAAGCAAATTAATTGGTCTTTAGAAAAAAACTTACCGATCGTTATTCATGCAAGAGATTCTTTTGATGAGATCTTCGAAATTTTGGAAGGATATAGAAATACAAAACTAAATGGTGTATTTCATAGCTTTACTGGAAACGGGGAGCAAGCAAAAAAAGCAATTGAATTCGGTTTCTTTTTAGGGATAAATGGAATTGTTACTTTTAAGAATGCAGGATTGGACAGAACGCTTGCATCTTTCAGTTTGGATAAACTGATTTTGGAAACGGATGCGCCTTATTTAGCTCCAGTTCCTAAGCGAGGGAAAAGAAATGAAAGCTCTTATTTGATACATGTTGCAAACAAATTGGCAGAAATTTATCAGGTGAGTTTAGATGAGGTAGCAAGTATTA
>JADGFH010000685.1 GCA_016743925.1 Labilibaculum sp. | reverse complement strand
ATTCTATTTTGTCTTTTAAGAGTATTCGAATTTATGGAAAAATTTGATACTTCTACTTCCGTTTTATCAATCAATTTCATTATTTCACGTAATATATTCTCGCTTTCATCTCCAATCCCTCCTTTTTGAAGAATTTCTCGCAAATTTTGTTGGAACATTTCTTGCTTTTGCAGAAACTTTCCTAGCTTTTCTTTTGAGCCTGATTTTCCATTTCCATCTTTCATTTCCTGAATCATTTGCTCCAACATCTTTTTTAAGGATTGCTGTTCCGATTTCATTCCCGATAAGGATGGTTTACCGCCTTTCTTATCTCCAATTTGATCTCCTGGCATAGCATTGGCCATTTGTTCCATTAGTTGTTTTATCGCTTCGGAAAGAAAGAGTGCTAATTCATTAACTTCAGTTAGTGCCTTTTGTTGTGTAATATTCGCCTGAACTTTTCTGCGATCGTTAGCAAATTCTATTATCTGATCTAAATAATCACTGATATCAAAAATTCTATCACCGATTAATGCAGCTACTTGCGGAGAGTGGGAAGATAAGGAAAGTAAGGAATCCTGAATTAAAAGATACTCCTCTTTTAGTACGCCTTGCTTTTCAATCATTTTTACAAATAGCGGATTTCGATAATCAACCCTTTTGTAATCTGTAATTAAATTTTCTTGCTGAAAAGAGAAATCTATCAGGTTGTTCATTAAACGAACCAAATTATCAATATCAACACTCAATTGCGCACCTACCGATTGAGAAAGATTATTCTTTAATTTTTGTGAAAGGGATTTTTGCATTTTTGAAGTGCCCTTCATATTTTTTGTCGCCTTTGAATTTTTTCCGTTCTCCAATAAATTTCCAGTCTCTTTCATTTTCTCTGAAATTTCCTGAAGTTCATCTGAGGAATTTTCAAATTGATAAGGATCTTTGATAGCAGAATTCTTCTCTAATAAATTTTTCAAGTCATTTTGCAAATCGTCCCATTTTTTTTGATCCTCAACTTGCTGAGATTTCATTTTTTCAATCTCTTTCTTGGTTAGGGTACTGATTTCATCCTGATGATCAGCCAAATTGTCTATCCTATCGGCAATTTGATTCATACGTAGCTCAATATCATAGCGTTCCAGTAAACTAAGATTGCGATCCATTTGTTTCTGAAAATCGTCAAACGACATCTGAATTTTGTTACCAAGCTTATTTAAATCTTCTGGTTTAAAATCTTCAGCCAATTTATTGAATTCTTCGAATAATTTTTTCAAATCATCATTCATCACATTTCCCAGAAGCTGATCAATCTGTTTTTGTTTTTCAAGAAGAAGAGAATCTTTTTTACCCATAGCATTCATCAACTGATTTTTCTTCCCGTTCTCTTTTTTTATCTGATTTAATAATTGATCTAAATTTTTCTTCTTCTTTTCAATTTCTTGAAATATTTGTTGTTGTTGCCACTTATCTCCTTTTCCATCGAGAAGATTTTTTTGCATGCGCTTGATATCATCCTGAATGGATTTACTCAGATCAATACCTTGTTCGATTTTATTGGTAACACTATCTTGAATGGTAGTATTTAAATCATACAATTGTTTAGAATCTGGAATTAAAAAAGAGTATTGTTGAGAACGAGTCATTTTCGGACTGTTCATGCCATCATTATCAAAAATTTCAAAATAATATTGAATTTGACTTCCTTCGGTAAAATCGACACTCGTAAAATCGAAAGCAAAATAAAATTCTTGCGAACTCAATTTTCGGTTAATCGCTATTGGAATGTAGACAGGCATCTGCTCATTTAAAATATAGCAAAACCGTAATTTTGAAAATCCATAATCGTCCTTAATAATCCCCTTAAAATAATAGCCAGCAGTTAATACGGAGTCTTGCAATGAAGACACATTTATTTGAGGATACAAATCTTGAATTACATCAATTCTATAATTAGCATAGCATAAATTCACGAAATTATCATTGTCAAGATAGATTCGATAAGACGTTTTTTGTTTTATTTTCTTCGAAAATCTAAAGCTCGAAGAAGCTCTTTCTGAATTAGTTAAGCGTAAAGAATCATCCAGGAACATTTGAATATTATTAGTATCCTCACCCTCTACAGTCCATTCTAGTAATGAGCCTTCTGGTACACTAACATCACCCAAACTCTCTTCGTTCTTTGCTGATATATTAGTATACAAAGGAGCTTTTATCTGTAAATTAAAAGCTTTAATTCCTGGCTTAGACAAGAGTTCGATTTGGTAAGTTTTTGATACTACTTTACCTGCTCTTAAATAAAACGACACATCTGAGTATAAATTCCTAAATGTGTAACTAAAGGTGTTCCCTTTTTCTTTTTTTAAAAGAAACTGATTTCCGCCATAAATAAGATAAACGTCTGCAGGAACATATTTCCCTTCTGTTGCTACTTTTAAGTTAAAGTCGGAACCTCTAACTACTTTCATTAATGATGTGTCCATCACAAATTTAAAGTCGGCAGGTGGCCTATATTCTTGTCTAAAATTTACCAATCTATTTGTGCTCGAAGAATACATATCAGGCATAAAAATGTACCCAGAAACAATCGCTATTGCGATAATAAACAAGTATTTTACAAAGCTGATATTCGATTTAAAAGAAATTGCTTTTCGAAATGGAATTAGGCGAATGGATTCTATTCTTTGGTTAATACTTGCAACCAAAAGTGAATTGTTAAACGTTCTGCTTTTCTTTGATAACTCGGTAAGTTCTAAAGTATTTACCAAACGATCTTGTACTTCAGGAAAATGACTAGTGATGATACCAATAGCTTGTCGATAAGATATTCTTTTTCCAATTCGTAGTAAGCCGACCAATGGCAGAAGAATTAGGCGGAAAAGAATTATCCCAAAAAATACACAAGAAAATATTGCCAAAAAAGTTCGAACCGATACTGAAAAATAGAGTAAATATTCTGAGTAGGAAAGAATTATAAAATAATAAAATACCAGAACAATACCCAAAAGCGAACCTCTCAAAAGTTGATTTTGATAGTATTTTCGAATAAATCGATCTAATTTTTCAATGAAAATATCTTGACTGGTCTCCATACCAAAATCTTACGTAAAAAGTATCAATTACGATACAACCACAAGGCAGGATTCAGTTTAGTGCTTCCTTTCCACAACTGGAATTTTAGAACCGTTTGACTTTGTGCTTGATCCGTGTAAACAACTCCAATTTTTTCTTTCGCAGTAACGGTATCTCCTTTTTTTACAATAACGCTAGACAGATTCGAATACACCGAAAAGAATTCTCCATGACGAATAATTATTACATTATTCAAACCTGGCATAGATAAAATATGAGTTACTTCACCTTTAAAAATAGATCGACATTCTGATTTAGCATCTGTAGTAATATTAACGCCATCGTTTCGAACATTAACATGCTTCAATACAGCATGTCTGTGCTCTCCAAATTTCTCTGAAATAAAACCTGTTTTCGTAGGCCATGGTAATTTTCCTTTATTTTTATCAAAAGACGTAGATAAAATTTTCTCTTCTGGAGTTAATCCAAATTTTCCAGTTCCTGTTTTTTTCTTAGAAGCCAACTTCGCCGCCCGAGCAATAATTCTTTGAATCTCTTTCTCTAATTTTTTTGTGTATTGTTGCTGCTTTTTTAAGTCGTTTCTTAAT
>JADGFH010000684.1 GCA_016743925.1 Labilibaculum sp. | reverse complement strand
TTACTATATATAGTATTGTAGTTTTATTTGGATTTTATTTGAGAATACACTCCCCAGAAATCTTCTAAATGCCAAGTCTTATCAATTTTACCATCTTTGTTAAAATGATGCAAATCAAAAGCCACCAACTTGATTCGTTTATCAGTTTTTGGTATTCCGAATGCATCTCCAGTATGAGTTACTTCCAATTCACTTCGCACATGGACCAAGTCTTTATCAACAAGAATATGAGTTTGAGTTCCCTTTAGGTCTGAAAACATACTTCCAAACATTTGAGCATGTTTAATGAATCCTTCAATATCATTTGTTTGCCCAGGGTCTGACGGAATTTGTTTGTAATTTGGGGCTAAAATATCTGTTAAAACAGACATGTCACCATTTTCAAAGACGCCGTAAAATTTCTGTATCACATCCAACTTTTGTTGTCTATCATATTCCATTTTCTTCATTGCTTCATCAACAGCAAATTGTCTTTCTTTCTCGATATTTAAAGTTTTTGTATCACAGGAAGAAAATAAGCTTATTAATACTAGCACCGAATAAAAACAAATTCTTGTATTTTTCATGACTTTAAGCTTTGTTGAGTTAAGGAATTCTGAGTTTTAAACAATGTCGTTTATATTTATTAAAAAGGGTATTAATTACTCCATATAGGTCAATTTGAACATTTTTTATATTTATTCCTTAATTTACAAAACAATAAGTGCCTAACAAAAGATTTAATCAGGAATAAAATTTGGGATAAAAACCACATGGAGAGGAATGTTGATAGTTTTCTATTGTATGTTTAGCAAAACAGGCCAGTCTGGAAGCTTGGCCTGTGCTTGCTAATGCACCTCCTTTACAAAAGTTAAAGGTTAAACTTTACACTAAAATAGTCTCTACCCTCATTGATGATTCTTTTGATCTTAATTTATATTCGTTAAAGACCCTAATAATACATTTCTATAAAACATCTTCTCCTACTATACAATATATTGACTGCTTGTGTATTTCTCATTCTTCCGAAAAAAGTTTGGGATAGGTTGAAAGTTTTTTCAATATGATTGGATTCCTTACCAGTTCGTCTTGCCCCACATCTCAGTTACGGTATCGTCAAATTTCTTAATGATATTAAGATCTAGCTTTCCCCTCTCTATCCAAACCTTACTTCCATACACACCTGCTTTGGTGAAGTCAAACGGCTTAAACTCAATTTTAGAGTATGTCTTTTTCTTTTTAAACTTAAAATTGAAATTTTCCGCATCGACAAACATTGGATCGGCTATAATAGAGTGACTATCTTTACCTGATTTTTGCCATTCCTCCATATTCTGTTTAGCAAATACAATAGGTTTCTTCGCCGTATTCCAGTAGCAGTTATAGTCTGCGTCTAACTTAACGGCATGCCAACTGTTGCCAATTAGCTTTTCAGTATTATAAATAATGATGTTGTTGCTAAAAGAGAAAGAGAGGTGTTCTTCGACTCTAGTAGCCTGCAATTGATACATTAGGTTGTAGCCGAAGATGTTATTTTTAATTACATTTTCCTTACCATAATGCTGATGAAACCCAGAACTCTTACACGCATAGACAAGATTGTTGACCATTGTGATGCCTGTAGAACCCTCATCAGTATAGAGTCCCCAGCCCCCATAGCCGTACGAAAATATGTGGTGAATTACATTATTGCGTATTCTAGTGCCCTCAGATTTACCAAGGCAATATACAGCCCCCATATCACTCAATACTCCCCAGCCAATATGGTGAATGTGATTGTAAGCAACCGTATTTCTCTTTGACGGACTAAAGCTATATCCCCAAGTCCAACCAATAGACATACCAGAATAACGAAAGTCAGCTATCTCATTATGAGTCACTTTATTGTCACTAGTTTGAAACAAGGTCATTCCTACCGCGCAAGGAAATACAAGTCCTCCAGAACTTACAATGTTATTGTCTATGGTAATATGAGAGGTCAAATCGGTTAAATCCTCGGGAATCACAATTTCCCCTATCTTTATACCACCTGCCCCAAGGTCATTTAGGTAACAATGCTCAATAGTAGAATTTTTACACCCCTTTTTCAGCCATATTCCGCTAGTTCCAGTTCCTATTATCTCACAATTCTTAATAACTGAATGTTCCAAATAATCCGCCATAATAACAGCTTCTATAGATGCCGCTGCCTGTTCCGACTCGTTCCCGCTAATAGGAGTATTATATTTACTTGCTTTGAATACCAAATCCTGAAATAGAATATTTTTGATTGGGCTCTCTTTAGTTCCCCTTATCTCAACAAACTTAGTCGTTATAGGAGCAATTACCTCAAAATTATTAATGTCATCCTCAGGCTTTGGCATATACAACAAGTCTCCACTTCTATCCAGATACCACTCTCCACAAGTATCTAGAGCATTACGGAAATTCTCGATGTAGTAACGCGATTTTGTATTGATTTGATTCCACGGCTTCATACCCGTACCTACAATATAGAAGCTAGAAGTTGTAGTATCTACATAGCTAATTCGTTTACGTGTATTGTCCCACTTGTGGTAAAAAATCACGATGGCATCGCTCTTGTCATTAGCCGAGAACTCATTAATCTTTTCGATAGCATCCTTCGTAACCCTTATATTTTGTACGGCAAACTTATCCACTCTCTCCGTTCTTCTGCCCACAAATGGGTGCTCCGATACGCCCTTAACAGGATAAAAGCTACTGTTAGGAGTTCTTGCTCTTTGCAGTCTACCATTGTGCGAGTATAATTGCTCAAAATAGTAATTACCATCTACTACCCCTTCAATTGTTGCCTGCCAAAGACCATTGTCTTTCAATTTCCATTTGTTGATAATGGTGCCACCAATAAACTCTGGTTTCTCCTTTTCAGCTGCCATATAGCTAATCTTAAACTTATTGTTGCCAGAATCTTTAGGTTCTAGGATAAATGATTTGGTTAAGAAATAACGCCCCGGCATGAAAAGAATTCGTACATCTTCAGTCAATCCCTTCTCCTTTCTTATAGTTCTGAGGTGGTTTCGTGCACCAAAGATAGACGCCAGCGGTTGCTCCTTACTTCCACTATTATTGTCATTGCCTCTGGGCGATACATATATATCAAGAGCCATCAGGTTCGTTACCAAAAGAGTAATTAAGAAAAGGGCGAGAGAATGTTTCATATTTTATAATTTAATAGCAAGGAATTAAAGCTCACTTGCTTTTCGGGTTAGTACATGTTATTTATTCCGATTTATATTGAATTCCCTTATTTTTAGGATTACTCAAATCAATCCAAAAAATATTAGTTGGTTCACTTTGTTCCATTTGCCCGTTTTTGTTTTTGTCAGCCTTAGCAAATACATACATAAAGTCATTTGCTGAATCATATTCCGAACTCATAACTGAATAATTTTTTGGGATTAGATTCTTTTTATTATTTCCTTCAATATCAAAATAGTAGAATTTTCTTAAATCTTTCACGTTAATAAAACCATCTTTATTAGAATCCTCATCATAAACCGAAACCATATAATATTTGCGATTTACTGGCTTAAAATTCAAAGTGTCTTTTGAAAAAGTTGGATAATAAAGCGTTTTTATTAAAACAGGTTTCTCGAATAACCTATTCTCCTTTTTAGTTTTGTTGTTATAATGAGAAATATTAACAAAGTTATAGC
>JADGFH010000683.1 GCA_016743925.1 Labilibaculum sp. | reverse complement strand
AATAGAACCAAATCGCAACCTCAAAATCCTTCTTTTATCGTCATATTTTCCCTTTTCGACCCTGTTTAGTACATTTAGAACTGTAAAAACTTGCAATTAATATTCGAGGAACTGCAAAAATGATCCGTAGAAAATTTGCAAAAAAATATCATTTATGATATAAAATAAGAAACCCTCACAATCAATGCGAGAATTTTATTCTTGTTCAATAATAGCTTTAATACAATCCACCAGTATTGCTTTTCTTATCTTTAGCCATCTCATCTATACTATTCATCCTGCCCTCAATAACAGGATCTGACTCTTTCCTGTTTTCTTGAGTAATAATCTTAGAATATATCGTTCCAGTTTGATTATCAAAAACGATAAGTAATCTACCATCATAAGCAGTGTGAAATTCATATTTAGGCTTCTTTTGTTCACAAGACGAGAACACAAACAATCCAAACGCTAAGAAGCTGTTTAAATTTAGAATAAATACAATATAAAACATTGGTTATCAATCGAATAAGTCAATTTATTTCACTATCTTAATGGTTACCAAACTATTAAGAAAACATGAAATACTATCCAACTGATATCAACGATAGCCAATGAGGCTTTATAAAGAGTATTATAAATACCAAACGCAAAAGAAAGCATTCTTTACGAGAAATATTCAATGCAATCATATATATGCTTAAAACAGGCTGTCAATGGCGTATGTTACCTAGAGATTTTCCAAAGTGGGAGTTGGTTTATTGGTCTCAATAATAGTTAAAACTATGCACTTTAGTGCATCTTGCTTTAGCTTCTAAAAATTTAACGTTACAGTTTAGTATACCATGTTGATTGATATATTGTTTCGGAGTTAAATATTCAGCTTCGATGGAACTTACAAATTGACTTTTAGTCAATCTAAATAAAACCTATGGACTTTCAGTCCATAGTGGTTTAGTATTATTATTTTACTTGCTGGAAAAGGAATGGTATTATTGAGCAGATCCATGAAGCATTGCGTGATATAGTAAGAAAACGAGCAGGAAGAACAGAATCACCCAGTCTTGCTCTTATTGATAGCCAATCGGTTAAAACAACTCGATTGGGAGGGCAAGATAGAGGTGTTGATGGAGGTAAGAAAGTGAAAGGACGAAAACGTCATATAATTACCGATTCTACAGGATTGCTTTTGGCTGTCGTAGTTCATGCGGCAAACTTGCATGATAGTAAAGCTGCTATTGATGTAATAAAGTTACTAAAGGGACGCTTTAAAAGGTTAGTTAAAACATTAGCTGATGACGGGTATCGTGGCGAGTTAATAGAAAAAACAAAATCAACATTTGGATGGATACTTGAGGTCGTATTGAGAAGTGATCATTCAAGCAATTTTTCAGTAATTCCTATAAAGATGGGTTGTAGAACGAACCTTTTCTTGGTTCGAAAGTTATCGTAAGCTAAGTAAAGATTTTGAATACAAAACAGATACAAGCGAAGCTATGATACAATTAGCAATGATTAAACTAATGCTTAATAGAATTAAATTATGATTTTTAAACAGCTTCTGAGAGAATTAATACTTTTTTCATAATTCAAACGATTACTTTTTATTACTATCCTCACAATCATGTGAGGGGTTTATATTTTATCTAATATCATCCTGTCTTATTGGCATAAAACTAGAAAACAAGAATAAAGCCACTGCAAGAAATACAAACTTCCCCATAGTTAAAATTTAAGTTAATGTCTTATTCAATTATTCATCTTCTTATGCAACGCTTCCCTAACAAAACTGTGAGCAGATAACACATCCCAAATAGCCTTCTCTCTATCTTTATTACGCACCATCTTTCTAAGAATCGCATTGTGCTTGCCATCATTCAATAACATTGCTAATTCTTTATAAGTATTATATACTGCAAATATATCTTCATCAGTAACTTCTTTAGATTTAAACTCCTTTAATCCATATACAAGTTGAATTTGGTTATTCGAATTATAAATCAACACCTCCCTAGGATCATCTGTACCATAAGCGTAATACAATAATTCCCCGGAACGATACCATCCCCAAGGTGGAATCACAATAGATAAAACTAAATCTCCACTCCCATGCTTGGTGTAAGATTCATAATAACCTCCTACAAATATGTAAAAGATCAAAATGTAAGCTAAGTAAGACTTAATTATTTTCATATTATTTGGTGATTTATTTGACTCAACCATCTTTGAATTTTCACTTTTAGATTTTATTTGATTACACTCAGCTAAAATCTTTTTTGATAGTTCAGATATAACATTTCTATTCTCAGTAGATTTTAGATTGCTTACATCCTCGTCTCTATTCATATTAATCCCCTTTCTTACTATCCTTATACATTTGCAGTAACTCCTTCACTTCTTCAAACATACCTTTCCAACCGGCTATTTGTTTTTCTTTTACAAGCTTTTTAAGAGATTCATTCTCATATCTCAACTTTTCAATTTCACCAAATGGACCACCTTTTACCTGGTCCCCTTTTACAAGATCACGCCCCACCCTATTACTAATCTTATCGGCTATTTCATTTTTACCACCGTAAATAGATACAGGCTCAGAAGCTTTAGATTGTGAAAAAAATTCATGCTGAATTAATTTCTGAATAGATACAGGAATATCTGTCCCTTTCTCATAATTCTGAATAGTCCTAAGCGTTAAGCCCAATCGTTGAGCAAATTCAGTTTGAGTAAATCCAAATTCTCCCTTTAATTCTTTTATTGATACTCCACTCATAATCGTTAATTGAAGGCGGGCGTGTATTTTTATCTGTGAAAAATTTGCATATGTTTGTAACACAAACGGCAATACCCTTAGATATTACACTTTAATAACAACCGAAAGAGTAAATCAGTTATTCCGAGTTGCCAAACTTTAAAAACAACTGATTTAAACCTATTAAAGGTCTAAAGGTAACTAAAAAAACTTCAAAACTATGTTTAACAGTCGTAAAAAACTTAGAGAAAACCTACCTAGAGGTACCGTGAGAAAAATGGCAAAGAAGCATAAATGCAGTGACTCTCAAATCAGCAAAGTCATTTATGGCACTGCCGATGATCCTACCATCCTAAATGAACTTCTAAAAATCGCCATCAAAAAACAAGAGAAAAGAAAAGGCGAACTAAAGCTTAGAGAAGAGAATAGTAAACTTCTAAAATGAAAATCGATGCAAAAAAGACAGCATAACAACGATATTCCTCTTGATAAGAAAACATGGCTCAATATGAGTCAAGCAATCGCCTATTTAGGCTTCGGAAGCAAAAACACCTTCCAAAATTGGAGAGAAGAAGGTGTTAAATCAAACGGAAGGCCAATTTTCTTACCATATCATAAAATTGGAAAAATAATCTTTTATAAGCGTACTGACTTAGACAAGTTCGCAGAACACTTTAAAGTAGCAGAGTAATGTCAAAGATAAATGAGTCAGCCGAAACCAATAGATATGAAGAGGAAATTTCAAGAAAGGTTAAACACTTGTTAAAATGCAAAATAAACAACCCCGTGAGATTGCCCCGAGGATTATTTACTTTAGCTCTTTTTTGTATCTTACAAGTAAGCTTGAAATAATCACTGAATTAATTGCAAAGAAGCGACATTAACCCGTTTTTTGTAGAAAATTACTGGGAAAACAATAAGAATGGAATTAAAA
>JADGFH010000682.1 GCA_016743925.1 Labilibaculum sp. | reverse complement strand
TCATGTTTCTCAACTATTTGTGAATCCTTACTTATCTCGCATAATTTTAATCCTTCAGAAGTTCCAACTAACATTTGTTCTTTAGAGGTGAAAATAAAGGTGTAAATAGGTTGAGAAAATAAGGATTTAAAAGATTTAGATGATTTCGTTTTAAAATTTAATTGCTTGAAACCATCATTTTGATTGACATACCAAACATTACCATTAAAATCTTGTTGTATATCAACAATGCTACCTATGCCTTTTTGAACATTTCTAATAGATTTAAACGCTCCTCCTTCGTAATGACTCAAGTTGCCATTGAAATGTCCAAACCACAATCCTTCTTCGGTTTTTAAACTACAAGTAATGAAATTACCACCTAAAGAATCTTGTTCTGTAAAACTTTTAAAGTTGTACCCATCAAATCGGGACAAACCATTACCTGTACCAATCCATAAGTTCCCCTCCTTATCTTGAGTAAAATTATAGACATATGCTTGTGCTAATCCATCATCAACACTATAATTTATAAATCGACTTTTCTGTGCAAAAATTAATGCTGGAAATAAGAGAAGCATCAAGAAAATACACCATGTCTTATTTTGTTTCATAGTAAGTTCTTCATTAATTTTTTCTCTTTTTACCTATTGGTCTCATTTTAATCTTTGGTGTATAAACAGGAACGCCACCTATAGGAATAACAAAGAATGGAAGTGCTTTACCATATTGGTTCCTAACAGAAATTACTACATTATTGTTTTTAACCAAACTTGATCTTTTCTTAATAAACTGAAGTTCCAAAGATGTGTTTTTTTCTCTTTCTATTATTGGAAATTCATTTCTAATCCATTGATTTTCGCTAGATAAATCACATAAGGCTCCATTTTTAGCAATGGAATTAATTCGAATATAACCATCATTGTCCCAATCGAAATTTGTTACTTCAACAGAAATCGTTTGATCATCAACGAAAGGATAAATTTGAGAGATGTCATTCATATCATTTGATAAACGAAAAGCATATTCGTAGGTAAATATATTACCTCCTTCAACTTCTTTGTTCTCTTTAGAATTTGTGCTCAGAAAAAATCTGTATAAATTGCCATCATCACCAGATTTACCAGTAACAATCACTTTAAAAACACGACCTCCAAACTTCTCAACCATTTCACCTTCAAAGGGATTAAATGGTCCAAAAGTATACCACCCATCATCATATTTTGCATCATTTTTAAAATTCATTGATGCTAGTAGGTTTCCACTATTGTATTTCCCCTCTGGTTGTACTTCTTGTGCATCTTTATTGGACCAACATTCGAAACCTCCATATACAGAAAAATTAACTGTTGTATTATAATCCATCTTTTGTTCATCATGAGCTCCTCCGATTTCAGGATCGAATACGCGAATGTAAACAGGTTCCATTTGATTTTCAGGAATGAGGAAAAAGAAAACTTGAGAAAAATCATCATCTCCCCATGAGGTTTCAGCTTCCGATCCAAATGTTACTAAGTAAGGAATGTTTTCCTCCTCGGCAGGTGCAGACTGTCCATTTGTTAATTTTGGAATCACAAATCCTAAAAGTAATAGACAATAAAAAGAGGTTAATTTTATTGGTGACATATCTAGTTTTATTTTGTATGTTATTCTTTTATGACGATAAATTCGACTCTTTCTGAACTTACAGATTTCGCTTCTGGTGAAATTCCATAAACTGCAGTTCTCAATCTATACTTCTCAACGCCCTCTGAAATTAAATAATCTTGAATTAAATTGGCAGAGGCGCTTGCCATATCAAAATCACTACTACTTGCAACTCTTACGTGAAATCCAATTTTTAGTTCCATCATAGGATTTTTTATTATGATTTGTAATAATCGAGTTAAGATAGGATTTGCCTTTTCCTTAATAAGATTTGCTTTTTGATCTATGAATTTATAATCAAACTGCTTGGATAAGAATTTTAATTCTTCCTCAACAAGTTGCATTTGTTTATTACTTTTCTGATTTTCTCTATTCTCACTTTTAAGGAAAAGATCTTTCGCAGGATGACTATTTAAATCAAATTCAGACTTAATATCATTATTATCATCTATTAACAGAAAACTCTTTTCCTTTGCAAAGGATTCAAAAAATGTTAAATCTAATTTTTTGAGGATTTCAATTCGATTGTTTGGCAATTGAACTAAAATTGCCTGCTCAACAAAAGGTTCAATTAATTGTTCCAATTTAAAAGCTTTTTCACCTGTGTCTTTATTGGTTTCTCCTCTCTCCGCCTTTAGAACCATCAATGCAGAAGTATTTTTAACAATTTGAACTTCTTTTTCTACGCATATTTTTTTGCGAAGGCTATTTTCATCCTTTTCACTTAATAGTCCTAAAACTACCTTATATGTTCCCTTTTTCTCAAATATATGATTGGTCGCAATACCTTTATCCAAATTACCATCACCATAATTCCAGAAATATTGCTCAATATTAATATTTGGTAAATTTGTTTTTGTAGCTTCAAAATGAACCTCTTTTCTTGATACTTCTAAATCCTTACTTGAGATATAAGCTTGCTCATAATCTTGAAGTTCAAATTCATATTTTGTTTGTTTCAAGAAAACTTCCCCAGTTTGTTTATCTATTATATTTAGCTCCACAACGTAATTTCCTGGACCATCGTAACAATGTTCAGCTTCTTTCCCCTTTACCTTTACGCCATCACCAAACACCCATTCATAATAGGTCTTAGAAATGTCAACAGGAGTATAATATTCATCGTAGAAAAGAAAACAATATTCATTTTCTTTAATCGTATCGCAGTTTACAAATTGTGGTATGATTGTAGAAAATTCAAAAATATTATCTCCACCGTTACGATTACTAGAAAGATAGCCACTTTCAAAATTCTTATCGGTTATCAGAGCAAAATCATCAAATTCTGTGTTTATTGGCGCATTTAAATGAAGAATATCTTCCCATCTACCATATTTTTGCTGAACTGAAAACAAATCAAGTCCACCAAGGCCATCATGTCCATTGGATGCAAAATACAAGTCCCCAGAATCTGAAATAACAGGAAAACTTTCACTCTTCGAAGTATTTACCTTATCTCCTAAATTTTTTGGTTTAGACCATTCTCCATTGTTTAACTCGGATACATAAATATCTAAGCCACCATAGCCGCCAGGCATATCAGATGCAAAAAATAAAAGAGTACCATTCTTATTTATAGAAGGCATGGTAATATGGAAATCTACTCCATTGTATTTAAATGCTTCAGGCTCTGACCATAAATCATTTTTAACGTTAGAAGTGAACAATCCTAGCTTATTTCTTTCATCTTTAACATCTCTTTTTTTACTGTTTACTACATTATTCCTTGAATAAATAATGGTCGAATCATTATTTGTAAAGCACGCTGGACCATCATTAAAATTGGTAATCAGCTCTAATGATAAGAGTTTAGGCTTAGTCCCTATGCTATCTCCCTTTGTAGGAACATAAAACATATTGAACAACTCTTTATCTTCGGGCGTAGAAAAAGTAACAAACAGATCTGTTCTTTGGTTAGAGCAAAAAACGAGACCTTCTTTATAATATATTGCAGAATATTCATCATCTACAGTATTGCAAAATGATGCCATATCAACTTTGTAATTTAGATTCTGACCAACCAAACAAAATGGTTTAATCAAAAT
>JADGFH010000681.1 GCA_016743925.1 Labilibaculum sp. | reverse complement strand
CGTCAAACCATAGCCATTGACGGTATGCCATGTCAAGATACTTTTCATTCTCTTCAATTTCTACTGATAAACTTAAACGGTATATTCGTGAAGAAAGGAGAAACAATAATGAATTTGTAACTGTATTTTTAACTCCTTGACTAGCTCCTTTGGCATCACCATTTCTGCAACCATGAGCTACTGGAATTGATAAGGATGTATGATCATAGGCAGTTTTCTTTTTATAGTCCCAACATAAATCAGTTGAAAGCTTAAGGTATTGATTTGCCAAATCCGTTTCTCCTATTCTATTCAAATGGCTATAGGCATTTAGTCCCATTAGCCCCCACCATCCAAAATCATCTGCCCATAGATCGCCAGGATCAAAACGATTGAAAAAGGAAAGGTTCTCAACGAGCATATCTTTAACGTTCGTTTGCATATCAATAACTTCAGAATCATTTGGCCATTGCTCATGAGCAGCTTCAGCAAATGTTAGACAAGCATCGAATGTATTGCCTCTCTTCCAAAAATCATTGAAATTCCAAACCTCTTTAAAGCGTTTGAAAGATGCTATTGACTGTGTTTTTAATTTATTTTCATAATCGTTATCAGATACATTATTGCAAGAATAAAATATCATTATGCCGATTATAAGTACTGCCGTAACTCCAAATGTTGTAATAAGTTTTCGTCTGAACATATTTGGTTTTTTTGAGTATTTATTGCCAAATCCATAATAGTTTGTGTAAAACGCAAATTAATGGGCTTTATATTGCGTTATTGATCTTTACTTAAAGGTTCATATATGTAGGTGTCTCCTTTATTCATTTCAATTTTTACGACTTCATCCTGATAAAATAAGTTGAACTTGTTATTAACCGTAGAACGGATTATTGCTTTATCAAGTTGGTTATTGCTCCAAGAAATATCTATTATTAATCCACCCCTAGCTTTCAATCCTTTAATGTGTCCATTTTTCCAACCTTTAGGTAAGGCAGGCAATATTCGAATAGTATTTTCTTCGTGTGATTGCAAAAGCATTTCAGAAACACCAGCTGTATATCCAAAATTTCCATCAATTTGAAAAGGAGGATGCAAATCAAAAAGATTATTGCTTATAGATTTTTTCAATAATAGTTGAATATGTTCATACGCCATTTCGCCATCTAACAACCTGGCACTACAGTTAATCAGCCACGCTCTACTCCATCCTGTTCCAGCTCCACCATTAGCTAATCGATAATCTAAAGTTTTTTTAACGGCTTTAAATATTTTTGGATTTTTTTCTTTGGAAATGTTAGTTCCAGGATGGAATCCGTATAAATGAGACATATGTCTGTGCCCTGGCTCTGGTTCTTCATATGATCTATCCCATTCCAGAATTCTACCATCATTACCAATTACAAACCCAGGGCGTAAGCTATTTTGTTGTTGCTTTATTTTTTCTACAAAATTGTTACTAATATTTAAAATATCACATGCTTTTATATAGTTGTCAAATACCTCGTAGATAATTTGTTGATCCATTGCACTACCTAAACAGGTAGCTACAAGCTTTCCCTGTTCATTAATAAAACGATTTTCAGGAGATGTTGAAGGTGCAGAAATTAGCGTTCCATCTCTAGGATCTTCAATAATCCAATCACTGTAAAATTTAACGACTTCTTCTATGGCAGGAAAGGCTCTTTCTTTTAAGAAACTCATATCCTGAGTAAATTCATAGTGCTGCCAATAGTGCTGCATTAGCCAGCCTCCTCCTCCCATAGAACAACCCCAATAAGCTGTTGGAGCTCTTAACCAGGTAGCTGCCCATAAGTCAGTTGCATGTGGTATAAACGTACCACGACAATCAAAATTTTTGGCTGCTGTTACTTTTCCATTTTCAACTAACCGATCAATATAATCAAATAGTGGGTTATTGAGTTCCCCAAGATTAGTGACATCGGCAAGCCAATAATTCATTTGTAGATTGATATTAAGATGGTAGTCTGCATTCCAAGGAGCTTGAATGTGCTCGTTCCATAATCCTTGAAGGTTAGCAGGATTAGTACCTTCTCGAGATGATGCTATGAGAAGATAACGACCATACTGAAAAAGTAAAGCTTCTAATCCCGTATCAAAGGCGCCCTTTTTAATCTGTTTAAGTCTTAGGTCAGTGGGAATTGTATCTAAATTATTAGAGCCAAGTTGGAGCTCTAACCTAGAATATAAATGCTGATAGTCTTCAATGTGCTCTTTTTTTAAGGCTTCAAAACTTTTTGAATTAATGGCTTCCAGATCAATTTTGTTCTGCTCTTTATATGCTTTAAAGTAATAAGATGAATTTGAAACTAGATGAATGGTTGCCTTTTTTACATTTTTCAATTCAAGATAATCTTCGCTCCTTTGTACAATGCCTCCTTCATTATTTATTTTTAAACAAGTTTCGAATTTTACACCACTCAAAATTGGACTAGGTTCGGATTTGAATTTTCCTCCGCGCTGAGTTACTTCTCCTTGCATTAAAAGAAGTTTCTCGTCTGTTGTAAATACGCTTGCCGTTTCAAATCCTTTGTCTTTTGGTCTACTGAGTATAAGCTTAGCATTTAAACCTTCTGGTGCTTCAGAAGTTAGTTCAATAATGATCGCTTTATGAGGATGAGAGACAAATATTTTTTCAGTAACAAGTGAACCATTTGATTTGTAAGATATCGTTGTAACTGCATTACTTATATTTAATTCCCTTTTGTAATCGCTTATATTCTGATGCTTAAAATCAATAAATAAATCGCCTAAAGTTTGGTGTGATCTTATAACACTCTTTCTCGAAAATTTCTCTACAAATAATTTATCAGCTTCACTATTATTTCCTGCAAATAGTAATTTTCTAATTTCATTTAGGTCATTTTTATTTCCTTCGGGTTCATTCCATTGCTCACTATCGGCGGGCCACATTGAATCATCATTTAATTGAATGCGTTCTGTAGAGGTATTTCCAAATACCATAACTCCTAACTTACCATTACCCATCGGTAAAGCTTCGTTCCAAGTATTAGCAGGATGTTGATACCAAAGGATATCTTCTTTTTGTTTTTCTTGAGGGGTACAAGCAAAGAATAGGAAAACTAATAAGGTACTGGCGTATTTAATAAGCATTTTCTTGTGGTTTTGTATCATTATTTTTTTATTAATGGCTTTAAAAATAAAAGCTAATGGTTAGTATATTTAAGTTAGGAAATAACTAATTTATTGAAATCTTTTTGTTTAATTCCTTTACAATATCATCCAATTTCAAATTTTCTTTAGTTGAAAAGATGTATTTACTATCATCCGATAATAGAATGGATAATTGCAAACTTGGATAGTTAATAAATCCAGGTCCATTAGCTCCATTCCCTTTTATTATTTTTTTCTCCATATTTTTTATTTCAGCGAAATCAATTTCAATTTTTTTAAATCTATATGGAAATTCACTTCTAACTCCTTTAGGTAATATGAATATTTATTTTAGTCGAATAAGTTTTATGAAATTCACTATAAATAGAACAACTAAAAAATACTAAGAGCTTGTAAAGACAAGTCTTTTAATATTCTTGGAACAACAATGTAGAAAAAAAATCCACTTAAGATCATTATTCCAAATCGTTTCAAAAGTTGTATATCTTTTATTTTACTTCTCATTCTAAACTCAAATTATAACTTCAGGTAACTT
>JADGFH010000680.1 GCA_016743925.1 Labilibaculum sp. | reverse complement strand
ACTAACTTGTCTGCTTCTCAAGAATTTATTTCATGGCATCAGTTACTAAAATCTCAATATCCACAGAATTATTCAACATTTAATTAATATAAATTTCGTTAGAATCAATTTCAACATAGTTCAACCAAAACAAATCACCATCATTCTGTAATATGTTTCCACCTTCCCGTATTTTGTTTTCCTGAATTCACATTGCATTTAAAACTTGAATTCAGAATTGATAACATGGGCAACTTTGGTACAATTCATAAATCCACTTCATCTTAAATTAGTATCCAACAATCATTAATTCGTATAATTTTATCAACTGTATTTATAGTTCCTTTGATTCAAAGTTTTAATAGAAAAAAATGAATCAAAAAGAACAAACAAAAAAAGTAGCCTTGGTAACAGGTGCATCTGCCGGCATTGGCGAAGCAACAGCAATATAATTAAAAGAAGCTGGTTTTATCGTTTAAGCAGCTGCACGCCGTCTTACAAGAATGAAAAGCCTTGAAAAAAAAGGAATTCATATTCTTAATTTAGATTTAACCGTTGATGATTCGATGCTTGACTGCGCCAATACCATATTAACAAAACATGAACGACTGGACGTACTGGTAAACAATGCTGGATACGGTTCCTATGGTGCTATGGAAGATGTTCCAATGGAGGAAGCCAAAAAGCAATTTGAAGTAAATGTATTTGGATTGGCACGTTTAACTCAATTGTTTTTACCAATCATGCGAAAGCAGCAATCAGGTCGAATTATAAATGTTTCGTCTGTTGGCGGAAAAATAGGATCACCGCATGGAGTGTGGTATCAAGGAAGTAAATTTGCCCTTGAAGGAATGAGCGATAACCTGCGAATGGAATTGAAACAATTTAATATTGATGTGATAGTTATTGAGCCAGGTGCTATTAAAACTGAATGGAGTGGAATTGCACAAAATAATCTGATAAAAACTTCGGGACATACGGCGTATGGCAGAATAGCTAAGATTCATTTGGTATTGCTTTAATTATATTTGGCTTGTCTGGAATTGTTATTGACTATTTATCGAAAGAAAGGGTCGATTTTTACTACGAACAAATATTATCACACAGCCACTAGACAAAAGTTAAAATGAAAAATATCATTGAAATAGAATCGATCAACCAATTACATAAAGCATTGGGACACATCCTTCCCAAACATCCATTAATAAGTATGGTGAATTTTAACGAAATCAATATTTCTATTGAAGCATCCAACATTAAATTTATTACTGGCTATTACGCCGTTATTTTCAAACAACAAACACATTGTGAGTTTAAATACGGACGTGGAAATTATGATTTTGAAGAAGGATCATTGATGTTTCTGCAGCCTGGTCAGGTAATAAAATATGATGAAATTGGTGAAACAGACATGTCTAGTTTTAAAGGTTGGGGTTTGTTTTTTCATCCCGACTTAATACGTAAAAGCTTTTTGGCTGATAAAATGAAAGATTATACTTTCTTCTCATATGAATAGAACGAAGCCCTGTATTTATCTGATGATGAGAAAATAATTATTACTAATGTTGTTACAGGTATTGAGAAGGAGTATAGTCAGAATATTGATGTTTATAGCCGTGATGTAATTATTTCAAATTTAGAATTGCTTTTAAGTCACAGTAAACGATTTTACGGGCGCCAATTCATTACCCGCAAGATCCAAAATGAAGAAGTTATTACAAAATTGAAGAATCTGCTGAAGGATTTTTACATGCAGAAACTACAAGTTGATTTGGGTATTCCAACCGTTCAATACTTTGCTAAAAAATTAAATCTATCAGCTCCGTATTTAACTGATCTGTTAAAACAGGAAACAGGCAAAAGCACGCAAGAACACATTCATCAGCAAATTATGGAAATGGCTAAAACAAAGCTTTTAACCTCGAACAGATCTGTTAGCGAAATTGCCTATGAATTAGGTTTTGAATATCCGCAGTATTTCTCACGGATTTTTAAGAAAAAAGTAGGAATTACCCCTGCTGAATATCGAAGTAAGAATTAATTCTCGTACAAGAACATTGATCGAAGTAAGTACTACAACCTTTATTTCATTTACCTATTTTTGCAGAACACAAAATTTAAAGAGACTTGAAATTCGATCCACATACATTCGACTTGCCCATTACTGAGGTTATTGAAGAGGTAAAAGAACAATTATCGAAATCTAATACCTTACTTGTAAATGCACCTCCCGGAGCTGGAAAAAGTACTTTATTGCCGCTTGCTTTGCTTGAGGAAAACTGGTTGAACGGACAAAAAATTGTCATGCTTGAGCCTCGTCGTTTGGCTGCTCGTGCCATTGCTATTCGTTAGTCTGATTTACTTGGAGAAAAAGTTGGTCAACGCATTGGATACAGAATTCGATTCGATACTTGCATTAGTTCAAACACACAATTGGAAGTAGTTACTGAGGGGATATTAACTAGAATGTTGCAATCGGATAATGCCTTAGAAGGTGTTGGTTTGGTTATTTTTGATGAATTTCATGAACGCAGTCTTTTTGCTGATGTTGCTTTGGCACTGTCGAGAGAAGCACAGCAAGTTTTACGTCCCGACTTGCGTTTGATGATCATGTCTGCTACTTTAGACATGCCCAAATTGAAAAAAATATTAAATGCCCCATCGGTTGTAAGCAAAGGGCGACAATATCCTGTAGAAATTAAATATACAGGCGAAACAGATCCCTATCTATTGGCCGAATTAACAGCAAGTGTAGTAGGCAAAGCTGTAAATGAACAATTTGGAGATATTTTAGTCTTTCTTCCTGGGGAAGCAGAAATAAAATCCTGTGAAGAGATTCTAAAGAGAAAACACAGCAGTATTTCTATTCATCCCTTATACGGACAGCTACCTGCAGGAAAACAATATGCGGCCATTATGCCTCATAAAGAAGGCAAACGTAAAATTATTTTGTCCACATCAATTGCCGAAACCAGTTTAACCATAGAGGGAATTACAAGTGTTGTGGATTGTGGTTTTGGCAGAACCTTACAATTTAATCCGAATACCGGTTTATCAAAACTTGAAACAGTAGAGATTACATGCGATTCGGCTGATCAGAGAGCCGGACGTGCTGGAAGGCTTGCACCCGGTGTTTGCTATCGCATGTGGACAAAGGCTACCCATTTAAGATTAAAAGAACACCGTGTACCCGAAATGGAGCAAGCCGATTTAACTTCCTTGGTACTGGAAATGGCAAAATGGGGCGTGGATGATATTAACAGTCTGACTTGGTTAAGCCCTCCACCCAAAGGCAGTGTGGCGCAAGCACGAGAAATATTGCATCAATTAGATGCTTTGAAAAATGGTCAGATCACCAAACATGGAAAAACCATTCATCAATTGCCACGTCATCCTCGTTTGGCTCATATGCTTTTAATGGCAAAAGAAGAAGGATTATCGGCGCTAGCCTGCGATGTGGCAGCCATTCTGGAAGAACGTGATCCTTTAAGCAGAGAAATTGGTATCGATATCAATCTTAGAATTGAAGCATTAAGAAGATACCGAAGCGGAGATCTGAAAAATAAAAAGCTGATGCGAATCGCAAAAAGCGCCAAACAATACCAAAAGATGCTCAACATTCAGGAGTGTAATGGCCCAGTAGATCCGTTTGAAACGGGATTAATATTGGTTTTTGCCTATCGCGAACGAATTGCAC
>JADGFH010000679.1 GCA_016743925.1 Labilibaculum sp. | reverse complement strand
GTATTGCTGAATACTATAAGCCAGAAGACATAATTGGCAAACAAGTTAGTATCCTTGTAAATTTAGAACCTAAGAAATTAAAAGGAATTGAATCTCAAGGAATGATTTTAATGGCAGAAGATGCTGATGGAAAATTATCTTTTGTATCACCAGATCAAGTAATTAAACCTGGTTCTGAGATTAGATAAATCAAAAAAAAAGACAAAAAAAAATCGCTTTCCAATGGAAAGCGATTTTTTTGTTATTTATTTTTGAAGAATCCAGCAAAAAGCTTTTGAATTCTTAGCAATGACTTTCTTTTTAAACTGGTCTGCATCTGCTCGTTTCGTAAACTGATTGACAGCAACCGAGTATAAATTTTTATTTTTAATTATTACTGCTGGATAAGATTTCGAGATTAATTCTTGACGTAAAATCTCAGCATTATCGATTGAAATAAAACTTCCAGAAATTAAATAAAACCTTCCTTTTTGTGTTTGTTCTAACTTACTCTTCTTCGTTAATTTCGGCTCAAATGCAACCAAATCCTCAGGAGGTGATACAACAGGATCTAACTGAACAAACTCCTCGACTTTTTCCTTTTTCTGATCCATCGAAACCATAGATGCCTCATTACTATTCCGCTCCGAACTCATTGGAAGTAAAGCAACTGTTAATATAAAAGGAATTGCAGCAGCTGCATACCAAAGTCTTTTCTTGGTAATAAGCATTCTAACTTTAACCTGAGGTATTGCAACAGGATGATTTTTCTCATCAGCACTTGGTGAAAGTGTTGGAAGAGAAAATCGCTCCATACCAAAAGCATCAACTAAATAATTTAATTCTTTCGAAGGTTCGAATAGTAAATTATGCCTTCTATCATTATAAAAACAACCAATCTTATCTAAGATTACTTTTTCTCCCCGTTGAATACGAACACGAAGATCTTCAATGAAAAATTGAATTGATTTTTCAGCTTCAGAATAAGTCAGATTTTCAGCTTCAGACAATCTATTAATCAGTAAACCATCATTTTGAGATAAATTACGGTTAAATCCGATTGACTTAGAAGGAGGAATTCCCAAATTCAACTCTTCGTTGATATTTGCTGGCTTATAGTTGGCTACAAACCCACCAAAACCAGGCAATATCACACAATCGTGAATAAATAATAAGTCTTTAATATATTTCGATACTTCTAGCATAATACACAAATATAATCAAAAATATATGCCGCTCAAATTGAATATTTGTACTAATCTATTAATTCACTATAAACCAATATTTTCTGAACAAAAAAGAAATTTATCTCAATTCAACCTATCCATTTATTAAGTAAATTATTGTAAATTTAATCAATACAATAAAATATTTACACAGGTATTCATGTTACTTAATAACTTTCTTTTAATACTAGTACACCTCAACATTAAATTTTCTTAACCCATGGATAAACAAATACTTGTAACTGGAGGAACGGGATATATTGGATCACACACCGTTGTGGAACTACAAAACAATGGATATCAGGTCATTATTGCCGACAATCTTTCGAACTCTAAAATAGAAGTTCTTGATGGTATTGAAGCAATAACAGGAATCAAACCTCTTTTTGAAAAAGTAGATTTAAGCGTGAGAAAAGAGAGTATTGCTTTTTTCCAAAAACATACAAATATTGGTGCAATTATACATTTTGCGGCTAATAAAGCGGTTGGTGAATCGGTTGAGAAACCCTTAATGTATTACCGTAATAACATCAATTCACTTATGAATATTTTAGATGCTATGAAAGATTATAACATTCCTAACCTAGTATTCTCTTCATCATGTACAGTTTATGGTCAGCCAGATAAATTACCGGTAACAGAAGAAACTCCTAGAAAACCAGCAGAATCTCCTTACGGAAATACGAAGATGATTAGTGAAGATATTATTAACGACACCATAAATGCAAATCCTGAATTAAAAAGTATTGCCTTACGTTATTTCAATCCAATTGGAGCGCATCCTACAGCAAAAATTGGTGAACTTCCACTAGGTGTTCCGAACAATCTAATTCCATTTCTAACGCAAACAGTAGCAGGAATGCGTACAGAACTTAACGTATTTGGAAGTGATTACAATACAGCTGATGGATCTTGTATTCGTGATTACATTAATGTTGTTGATTTGGCAAAAGCACATGTGGTTTCCATTGAGCGATTACTGCGAGACAAGCAAGTAAACAATTATGAATTTTTTAATGTAGGTACAGGCAAAGGCGTATCTGTATTAGAAATTATTAGCTCATTCGAACGTGCTACTGGTGAAAAAGTTCCACATAAAATCGTTAAGCGTCGTGCAGGTGATGTAGAACAAATTTATGCTGAAACAAGCAATGCCAATAAGGTATTAGGTTGGAAATCGGAAGCTACGCTTGATGACACTTTACTTTCAGCATGGAATTGGCAAAAAAGCCTTTAAATAAAAGAATAGAAATTAATTAATGATCCCTATTCAATTGGGATCAATATAAAACATACATCTTGAAAAAGAATATTTTAATAACTGGAGGAGCAGGCTTTATTGGTTCGCATGTGGTTCGATTATTTGTCAACAAATATCCTAATTACAACATTGTGAACTTAGATGCCTTAACTTATGCTGGCAATCTAGAGAATTTAAAAGATATTGATAGCAAATCAAATTATACTTTCATTAAAGGAGATATTACTGATTTGGCATTCATTACTGATTTATTTCAAAAATATCAGTTTGAAGGAGTATTGCACTTGGCCGCTGAATCTCACGTCGATCGTTCTATTTCTGATCCTTTAGCATTTATTACGACCAATATTGTTGGAACTGTAAATTTATTAAATGCAGCGAAGGAATGTTGGCAAGATCAAATGGCTGGAAAGAAATTCTATCATATTTCAACAGACGAGGTGTATGGATCATTAGGCAAGACAGGTTTATTTACAGAAGAAACACCTTACGACCCTAGAAGTCCATATTCTGCATCAAAAGCTAGTTCTGATCATTTGGTTCGAGCTTATTTTCACACTTATAAGCTTCCTGTGGTAATTTCTAATTGCTCTAATAATTATGGTGCGAATCAGTTTCCAGAAAAATTAATTCCTCTGGTTATCAACAATATTAAAAATGCTAAGGCTCTTCCTATTTATGGAAAAGGTGATAATATTCGAGATTGGTTATACGTGGAAGATCATGCTTTAGCGATTGATTCCATTTTTCATGATGGAAAGTTAGGTGAAACCTACAATATTGGAGGGAATAACGAGTGGACTAATCTTGATCTTGTAAAGAAACTTTGCGATATTATAGATGCCAAACTTGGTCAGGAAATAGGCACTTCTCAAAAATTAATCACTTTTGTAAAAGATCGAGCCGGACATGATCAACGTTATGCTATCGATGCCTCAAAAATAGAAAAGGGATTAGGTTGGAAACCTAGTATTCAATTCGAAGAAGGTTTTGAGAAAACCATTGATTGGTACCTTCAAAATTTGGATTGGCTAGAAAATATTCTCTCTGGAGATTATGAGAAATTTTATGAACAACAATACAACAACAGATAAAAGAAAGAGGGATGTAATAATTACATCCCTCTTTTATATGATTCTAAAATCAAAATTATTCTACAGTAACAGATTTAGCTAAATTTCGAGGTTGGTCAACATTACATCCTCTGTAAAC
>JADGFH010000024.1:13586-21450 GCA_016743925.1 Labilibaculum sp. | reverse complement strand
GTCTATGCTTCAAACCTAACTGAAACCATGGTTTGTTCCATTTTCTTAGGTAATTATGATCTAATTAATAATCGAAAAATGATTTTTTCTAAAATTTATTATGTTGCTGGACTAACAGAATGTAGTGATAAAGAATTTAATGACACTACTACTAATAATTTTCACATCAATTTAGGGAATCAAATGAAGGTTCGATACTATAATTTTTCGGGTAATGCATCTTATAAAAACAGAAAATTAATTGATTTTCAAAATACTGATATATTGAATCCGCCTACTATGAATGCAACATTTAAGACAATGGAAGTAACTTATAACAATGTTTATTTACCTAAAGCGTATGGTCGAAATTATAAATATGAATTAAATTTCTCAGAATTAGCAAAGAAAAGTATGCAAACGCTATACGGAAATTTTAGTAAGATTAAAGCTGAGTATAAACGCTTATAAATTCTTAGTATTTTAAACATAAATAAAATGAAAAAAATAATTATTCTCTTAATTATGGGGATGTTAGGGAGTTGTTCTGTAGGTGAGAAAAGAGTGCTTTACTCAGAAATGAAAGAAGCTCCACAATTACAATTAGACGGACAAATTTTAATAATTAAAACTAAAAATTCTGGAGTAAATTCTGCCTTAAAAATATTTGAAATAAAAGAAGAAGTTGGAGACCACATTATAAATTTAAAAGCATACCAAGCATTAAATAAGGACATTAAAGAACAATTTTTGATTGATCTTGAGAAATATCATATAGGTGATTTAAAACAATGTGAATTTTATTGGATCGACCCTGATGGCAATAGGACAAAGTTAGAACTTGAACAATAAACGTTTTACAACACTGTATAAAAATAATAAGGGTTTAGTACCAAACCGAAAGTTGGTGCGTATTTACGAAGTCCGCCAAATCAAAGATTTAGCTATGTGCTAAACTGAAAATTAGTGTATTATAATCCCTTGCTATTCTTATACTAACCGCCAGACTGTCTAAAAAGTAAAATTTGATCGTAATTATTTAGGTTATTAGACGAACTGCCGTAAAAACCAATACTCCATGAATATTTATAAGAGGGAAACAAATAAGGGTACCTTAAACCATTATGAACTCGATCAGTTGCTGATATCACAATTTAGCTTTGTTAGGTTCTATTGGAACTACAAGATAAATCCTCGTAAGTTTTTCTTACGGGGATTCGTTTTTTAGGAGAAATGTTTCTGAGAAGTTTTATTGCTTTAATTATAGAATAAAAGACCTGCAGAATTCTTTTGGAGGCTTTGAATGATGTGCATTAAGATTTCTGTATGTTAAATTCCGATAAAGGGTTATACCGCGTTTTTATCGCACCTAAAGGCTCCCAAAGTATTCAAAATGGTATAATTCCCTGCCTAGACTGATTTTAGATATTAAGTAGTTATATTCTTTCCTCGCGAGTCTACTTAAGATAAAACCCGCTTAAGCCAGAATGGTTTAAGCGGGTTTTAATTAGGTTCAATTTAGAGTAGCTTAGCAAATAAAGATCTAAACAAAAGAACTATTTTTTTAATCTTCTCTGACATAAACTATGTTTCCTTTTTAGGATAGCTATTATTTACCTCCTAAGAAACCATGCCATTTGTAAAGCACCCATTCGTTTTGTTTACTAATTTATTTGGCTATACTATAAGTTGGATTCAACTCGCTTGGAACAGGTGCTTTGGTTTCCTTTTGCCAAGCCTTAAGTTCTGCCAATAGCTCAGCTGCTTTTTCAGGATTTGTTTGAGCCATATCATTCTCCTCGCCTAAATCTTGAACTAGGTTAAAAAGCTTCACCGATTGGTCTTCGAAATAATAGATTAACTTCCAATCGCCTTTGCGAATAGCACTGGAAGGAGTCCCTCGCCAATACAACTGATTCGTTCCAACAATAGGAATTACTTTATTGCCCCTATTTCCTGACAGATATAATGGGTAATGCCAGAAAATAGACTTTCGATTCAATTCCTTACCTCCTTTTAATAAGGGAACAATAGATTCGCCGTCGACGAGTTGTTTTTGAGGTAGAGGAGCTTCAGCCAATTCGGCAAAAGTAGGCAGAAAATCGACTCCAATAATAGGCACATCACAACTTGTTTCTGGTTTAATAATTCCAGGCCAAACCATACAGGCCGGAACACGAATACCCCCTTCGAATAAACTCCCCTTACCGCCTTTTAAGGGTTTATTACTTGTAACATGTGGTTGCCCACCATTATCAGAAGTAAAAATAACAAGGGTATTTTCATCTAATCCCAACTCCTTTAATTTAGCCCGAATATTTCCAACACTCTTATCTACAGCAGAAATCATAGCTGCATAGGTTGGGTTCCAATCGCCACCTAGCTTATCTAATTTTTGCTGAAAATGCGCTTTCACTTCTGCTTTTGCACGAATAGGAGTATGCACATCCCAATGAGAAATATATAAGAAAAATGGTTGATCTTTATTTTCTTCAATAAACTTTATTCCTGCATCAGTCAACTGATCAGCAACATTAATATCACCATAATGTTTTTCTTCCAAACCGGGAAGCCCATTACTACTGCTTACATCAAAGCCCTGAGTGTCCTCTCCAATATGCCATTTTCCAAAACGGGCCGTGGTATAAGCTCCACCTTTCATCACTTCTGCTATAGAAATGATATTGGGATCAATCTCATCCTTATTACTCTGAAATGTATTGTAAGAGGCATCGGCTTTTCTGGTTGGCACCTTAAGTTTCATATACTCCAGTTTCCCTTTGGATTTCCCACCCGGAGTATAAACATGATGTCGTGGGGTATACATACCCGACAACAAACAAGCACGCGAAGGTGCACAATTAGGACCTGAAGCATAATTATTTGTAAATATCATCCCATCTTTAGCGAGACAATCAATATTAGGCGTTTCATAGAAACCTTCTCCATTGTATCCAATATCTTTCCAGCCATAATCATCAGCCAGAATAAAAACAATATTTGGTTTCTTTTTTTGCTGGGTCAACTGCTCAGCGGCTTCCTTCACTTTATGACTTCCACAAGCCATTACCGAAGAGGCTAAAAGAATACCTAAGCCACTATTGATAAAATATTTGTAATTCATTTTGATATCTTTTTATTTAGTCTGCTAATAGTATCGTTTTTTTTTTCTTAAAAAATGCACCTACTAGTCGAGAGCAAATGGCATTGGTTTATGATTTTTAATTGCATTGTTCCCTTTTTCGGCTAAATCCAATAACTCTTTCACTACTTTAGGGTAATCTTTGGCAACATTCTTTTTCTCAGCCAAATCCTTACTTAGATCAAATAATAGAGGTTCTGCTAATGGATCGGAAGCCCAATGTCCACGACCGGGAACTGCCAATTTCCAATTGCCTTTGCGAACACTTTGTAGTAAACCATGACCTGTGTAACCATAAAATACTTCATGAGGAGATTTTGCTCCTTCTTCACCTTTTAAAATTGGAAGAATATCCTTACCGTCAATCACTCGATCGGTAGGTATTTCTGCTCCAGCAATCTTCAAGAAAGTAGTAAAGAAATCGAAGCCTCCTATTAATTCATTATTAGAAGTACCTTCTTTCACAACACCCGGCCATCTTACAATACAAGCAACCCTAGTACCACCTTCGAATCGAGCCTGATATTTTCCATCTCTCAAAGCGTGTTCTCTATCTTGATCAACAGTTGCATATTTTCCGTAACATGCTTCCAGTTCTGGATATCGATGAACCAATGGACCATTATCAGAAGAAAAAACGACAATTGTATTCTTATCAAGCTTCATCTTTTTCAGATAATTCATAATGATGCCTACCGTTTGATCCAGATACATTACCGCATCTCCATAGGCACCAATTGTACTTCTTCCTTCGAAGCCTTTGGGTACAAACCAAGGAGTGTGAGTTTCGATATTTGACAATTGAAGAAAAAATGGTTTCCCCTCTTTTGCATTTTCCTGAATAAACTGACAAGCTTCGAGGGTAAACAAAGCCGGTAATTCGGCTAAGTCATTATTATCGCAACGCTTCACAATAGAGTCACCATAAATCAATGGTATCTGAGGCAATCTTTTCGAACCTGTATTCCCTGATCGCTCAGGACCATGGTCATTAGGATAAGGAATTCCAACAAAGCGGTCGAAACCATGAGCCAAAGGTAAAAACTGAGGCAAATGACCAAGATGCCACTTTCCGATGATAGCAGATGTGTACCCCTGCTTTTTCAATAATTTCGCTATGGAAATTTCTTGTTTGGGGTCCATTCCTTTTTTGGAAGTTGGCCAAAGCACATCTACCCCCGCTCCATTATTAATTCGGGGTGCATATCTGCCTGTTAGCAAAGAAGCACGACTAGGTGTACATGTTGCATGAGGAGCCATGAAATTTGTAAACTTACAGCCTTCCGCAGCTAAATGATCAATGTTTGAGCTCAGGATGTGTTTAGATCCAAAACAACTCAAATCATCGAAACCAACATCATCAGCCAGTATGTGGATGATATTTGGTTTTTGCAGGTTCTGTTGTTTTCTCGGAGGTGTTCCATTGGCTAGTGAACTAATTCCAAGCAGTGCAGAAGCTAATAATATATTGCATTTATTATATCGTAATTTCATTTGATTATAATTTGTTTTCATTTGGCATATGGAACTTACCATGCTCGAATAATCATGCCCCTGTGTGTCACAATTGCCTGTCATGGACGTTTCATATACCTATTTTCAATTAATGATTCATTGCCTCTCCATCCATTCTCAATTTTTCTGATTCCATATCAGTATTGGGATGGGTAATCATATTTGGATATCGCTTTTTGCTTATTTCGATTAAATTATCTGTTTTCGAAAAAGGACGAAGAATAAAGCTGTATAAATAATGGCGTGGTTTTAATAAATATTCAGGCATTGCCATTGATCCCCAACTATCATCACCACCAACTCCCATCTGTTTGTAATCCAGATTAAGGGTAACAAAATCACGTTTTATAACATCATCGGTATGTCGGTGTTCTCCTTTTTCATAAGCATCAAAATCTTCAATAGTATGATTTTGAGCATTCACACTAAGAACTGGAGCACCAATTGCCATTAAACCATTTCCTGCCTTATTATGAAGAGCAACCCAACGAACATCTGTTTTATTTCCATTCTCTTGCGGACGCACATAAGCAAAATACTGATCGGCAACTTTTCCGCTGTACAATCCTACGGGAGCACCTGAATTTCGATCACTGTAACTTTCATGATCACCACGACCAAACCATGTGATGGTTTCAAACTCAAAAGGCAGGGTCATTTTCATTCCTACTCTTGGTAATTCAGGCAAATCGAAGGTTCCGTTCTGTAGCTTATTATCCACCACTACATCTCCATTTCCATATACATTATAAGTGGTTTGGAAATAAGTGTTTCGTGCGCCTTTCAATACAGATTTAACGAATATTTTTATTTGGTTTTTATTTACGTGCTCTGCATAAAATTCCTTTACGTTTCGGTCTTTACATGCATTTCGCCATAACTTGTTTCGATGCTGCATTCCATATCCAAGATCATTGTCAACAGGTCCTCTCCAAGTGTCAGGTTCCAATCCGGATCGAATCATTTCAGTTCCCTGATAAACATACGAACTCATTGTTCCTTTCTCTTTTTCAAATACAATCTTGAAGTCTTTCCCTTCAATCTCATAAGCGTTTGTTTTCTCGTGCAAGCTTAGTTTGGGCATTTGCGACACCTCCTTATTAGCTGCAGAACGAAACCAAGGCATTTGAAGCTGCTCCCAAGCAATTTCATATCCTTTTGGCAAAAAGCCAGTTCCTTTTTTCTCTAATAAGCTGATGCGTAAAAAATACTCGGTTCCTTTTTTGAGCTCACTTATTAACAAAGGTAAAGTCACCATCTTAGACTCATGAGCTGGAATATCTAATTTACTCAATTTCCCATCTTTGATTATTTCACCATCTGCCATTAAATTCCAAACTAAATCAAATTGATTAAGGTTCGTAAAATCATATTTGTTGATTAACTCAACCATTCCTTTGTCCAAATCGACAGCTTTTGCAGCAAAGTTTTGATATACCTTTTTCACTTCCCAATAAGCAGGATGAACAGTTCTGTCTGCATTAATAATACCATTGATGCAGAAGTTGTTATCGCTTCGGACATCTTCGGGGCCAAAATCGCCACCAAAAGCCCAATACTTTTCTCCCTTTTCGTTGGTTGCAAGCAAAGCCTGATCAACCCAATCCCAAATAAAACCTCCCTGTAAATGCTTGTAAGCCTCTATGGTTTCCCAGTACTCTTTTAAATTCCCAGTACTATTCCCCATGGAGTGTGAATATTCACACATGATAAGTGGGCGGGTTTGCTCTTTAGATGCATAGCTAATTAAGGAGTCGATCCGTGGATACATAGGACAGACAATATCGGTATGAGATTTCAACTCGGCTCTTTCGTAATGAACAGGACGAGATGCATCTCTGCCTTTTATCCATTCTGAAGCTGCTTCGAAATTGCTCCCGTCACCCGCTTCATTTCCTAAAGACCAGATTATTATGGAAGGATAATTTTTATCTCGTTCTACCATTCTCTGAATTCGATCGATATGAGCAGCTTTCCACTCTGGTTTATTTCCCAAAGTAAATTCTTCGGAATAACCCATTCCGTGTGATTCCACATTCGCCTCATCAACCAAATACAAACCATACTCATCGCACAGTTCATACCATCGTTCCATATTTGGATAATGACTTAATCGAACAGAATTGATATTGGCTTTCTTCATCAATTCAATATCCTTTAGCATGGATTCCTCCGAGATAACATGTCCACTCACCTGCTCGTGTTCGTGGCGATTCACTCCTTTTATTAAAACAGGAACACCATTTACCAGTAATTGTCCGTTCTTAATTTCTACTTTGCGAAAACCAACTTTACATTGAACAGCTTCCATCTCTTCTCCCAAGTTATTTTTCAATAGAATCAACAGTGTATAAAGGTTAGGAGCTTCTGCAGACCATTTCTTTGGGTTTGCAAGTTTGGCATCAAAAGAAATTGCCGATGTAGACTCCTTATTAACATCAACGATCTGTTTTTGAGACAAGATCTTTTTCTTCCCATCGAGTAATTCGATCTCTACAGAAAACTGATTTGCCTTGCTATTTAAATAATTCTTCAGCTCAATATCCAATTGAAAAAGTCCATCCTTATAATCAGAACTCAAATCCGCTTTAGCAAAGAAATCCTGCACTTGTACCTTTGGTTCAGCATACAAAAATACATCCCGCTCGATACCACTCAAACGCCAGAAATCCTGATCTTCCAAATAAGATCCATCGCTCCAGCGATATACTTCAATGGCCAGGGAATTTTCTCCTTTTCGGATATACGAACTAATATCAAATTCAGCAGGCAGTTTACTTCCTTGGCTGTAGCCCACTTTCTTTCCATTAATCCAAAGGTAAAAAGCGGAACGGACCGATCCAAAATGTAAAATCACTTCCCGTTCTATCCAATTATCAGGAACAATAAATGTCTTTTTATAAGAACCTACCGGATTGTAATTATTGTCGATAAATGGAGGCGTTGGTAGTAAGGGAAAACGCTTCACATAAATGGGTACTCCATAACCAAGCAATTCCCAATTTCCAGGCACAGCAATTTCATCCCAATCACTAGTATCGAAGTTCTCTTTATAGAATTGCTGAGGACGGTCAGCTGGTTTTTGCACCCAATTGAATTTCCACTTCCCATTTAGAGATTGAAACCAAGGAGAATTATCTCTATGATTTTTTAATGCTTCTTCTTTACTTCCAAAAGGAAATAAATCGCAATGAGCTTCCTCCTTATTACTTTGAAATAATTGCGGAT
>JADGFH010000024.1:0-13576 GCA_016743925.1 Labilibaculum sp. | reverse complement strand
GCGGATTTTCCCAATCATTATGAAGTTTTTCTTGAGAAATTGCCTGATTCACAAATCCACAAGACAAAAGAAATATCAATACTAACAAATTTGACTTCATTGTTTTACTATTTAAATAACTAAAGGCAAACAGGTCAGAAAACGATAATTCCCCGACCTGTTTTTAGTGTTTGTTTAATTTGTAAATGGTTTAATCGTTACTGAAAACTCCATTGGAATTGCTTTCACTATGTAAGGTTCAAGGTAACCAGAACCACAAGTTGCAGTACCCAAGCCATTTTGTTTATAGTCGATATTTAAAGTTGTAAAATCGGCTTGCTCCAACTCATTAATGTGTTTGGCTGTTTCGATATCCTTATCAGAATAAGGATAAGCACTAAGGTTAACCAGACTATTAGCGGTAATTTGAACCCCAAATCCCTTACTATTTGATAGACTCGCCGAACGAACCTGACTTAAATTACCGTTTTCCTGAGGCACCACATATTCGTGAAACAAGTCATTCAATTTTGCTGTATGGATACCCACTTTTCCACTTGCACAGCGATCTATATAAGTTTCATGAGGACCCTTTCCATACCATTTTAGAGAATTAAAGCCTTTTGGCAAACGCATTTGTAAACCAGCTTTCGCCAAAACCTCAATTGCAGATGAAGGAGTAAAAGATGTAGTTATTCCTAACTCTCCATTTTCTTTAAGAAGGTAAGTATAGGCAGCATCAAACATTTTTGCTCCTTCCGAGTTATTTAAATCCATTTTACAGATTACCTGCACCAAGCCGTCATTTAACTGCTGAACATCAACTGAAACTACTTTGTGGTGTAAATCATTTAAATGCGCTTTTTTCCATTTACGAAGTCCATTTCTATCTCTACTATCATTTAAAGTTGGTGCACGATAGAAATTAAGCTGAGGACCTTTCGTTAATAATTCAACTCCCTGGTAACGGAAAGAATTTATTAAACCATTTTTCTTATTGAATTTAAAAAAGACATCAATATTTTCAACCGTACATTCTTCTTTTGAATCCGTCAAACTTAAAGACCCATTTACTTTGTCGTCCAATTTAAGAGAAGAAAAAAGATAGGGAGATAATTCAAACTGTTCCCAGGCCAATTCATGTCCTACAGGAATCATTCCCTCTGCTTTTTTAGCTACAAAACTCAAATTTAGAATGTACTCCCCTTTACCACGTTCGTAGTCTAAATAAGGAATCTTAGCAACAGCGCTATTTCCTGCTTTAACATCGGGCAATTCCAATGTACCACCAGAAACTTTAAGTCCATTTTCCGTTACATCCCAAACCAATTGAAATTCATTAAGGTTTTTAAAAGCATAATTGTTGAAAATTTCAACTTGTCCTTTATTCAAATCATCAGCAATAACCTTAATGTATTGGTAAACTTTCTTTATCTCGTATAGAGCAGGATTTGGTTTTCGATCGGGAGTTATTAAACCATTGATACAGAAATTTCCTGAGCTGGCAATACCCTCTGGTCCGTAGTCTCCACCATAAGTATAGTATTTTCGACCATTTTCATCTACTTCCAATAAGCCCTGGTCAACCCAGTCCCAAACACTACCACCTTGCAGATTTTTATATTTTTCAATCACATCCCAATAGTCTTTAACCGCACCAACACTATTTCCCATAGCGTGAACATATTCGCAAAGAATCAATGGGCGATCTGGATTATCTTGAGCATATTTTTCAATCCATCCAATACGTGCATACATTGGACAAAGAATATCTGAATGTCTCTCCGTTGCATTCGTCTTTTTCCCTTCTCTTTCGTATTGAACAGGGCGAGACAGATCTCTTTGTTTGATCCACTTGTAGGTCGCCAACATATTATGACCATCACCGGCTTCATTTCCCAGCGACCAAATAATAATAGAGGCATGATTCTTATCTCTCTCTACCATTCTCTGCGTACGATCCATGTGTGCAGCAAGCCATTCCGGCTTATCGGCAAGTGTAACATCTTTATCGTATCCTATTCCATGGCTTTCAATATTTGCCTCATCAATCACATACAAACCATATTCGTCACACAACTCATACCATCTTGAATCATTAGGATAATGACAGGTACGAACCGTATTTACATTGTATTGCTTCATCAATTTGATGTCTTCCAACATCGATTCCTCTGAAATCACATGACCGCTTACTTCGTCGTGCTCGTGACGGTTTACTCCTTTTAGGTAAACATATTGCCCATTCACAAACAATTGAGCGTCTTTAATTTCAACTTTACGAAAGCCTGTTTTTGAAGACAATGTTTCAATCACATTTCCTTTACTATCATTTAATGAAAGTAATACAGTATATAAGTTGGGATGCTCAGCGCTCCATTGTTCTGGATTTTCAATTTCTGACTCAAATTTTACTTTTCCTGTCTTTGCAATTGACTTTACGGTTCTTGATTGAGTTAAAATTGACTTTCCATCCTTTAACAACTCAATATTAAGACTTAAGCCTTGTTGTTTTTTACCAAAATTCTTCAAACTAACATCAACAGAAAACAAACCATTCTTATAGTCACTATCCAGATCCGCCTTTACAAAATAATCGTAAATATGAACTTTCGGTTTAGAGTATAAATAAACATCGCGCTCAATTCCACTCAATCTCCAAAAATCCTGATCCTCAAGATAACTACCATCACACCATCGATATACTTCAATTGCTATGGTATTTGTACCCGCATGCAAGTATTTGGTGATATCGAATTCAACGGGTGTTTTACTCCCCTGACTGTAGCCTAATTTCTTACCATTTACCCAATAGTAAGCTGCCGATTTAACTGCTCCCAAATGAAGAATTACTTGGCGTCCGTCCCAATCCTGCGGAATTACAAAGTTTCTTTTATAAGAACCTACAGGATTCCAATCGTGATGAATAAATGGAGGATTTTTTGTGAATGGATATTTCACATTGGTATAAATTGGTATCCCATAGCCTTCTCGCTCCCAATTAGCGGGTACCGCAATATCATCCCATTGGTTTACATCATAATCCTCCTTGTAAAAATCCATCGGACGATCTGATGGTTTCTTCACCCAATTAAATTTCCAAATACCATTTAGGCTTTTGTAATATTCCGATTCATTTATTTTCTTCTCAACAGCACTTTCTTTATCAGAAAAACTTACTGTGTTTACATGAGGCAATTCTCTATTGATACCAAAAACTTCAGGATTCTCCCAATCCATTTGCTTGCTTTGCCCAGATACGTTTATTCCGGCAAAAACAAGAGCCAAAATCAAACAAAACTGTAATCGTTGCATGAGTTTATAATTTTAGTTTATCTATGTTTTATTTACTATGCTGTAACTGTCGATCTAAATCTTTATCCCACCATTCTAAAAATGCCTCATCAGAAATATTTTCAGGGAGTCCTAATCTTTTCATTTTTCGATCGTAAGCCTTTTTAGCATTCTTCGCCCAAAATTTTATTTGAGTAGGATCTTCAGGATAAGTTCCTTTATCGGCTTCAATCAACCATTTTTCAAGCTCTCCTCTAAGTTTTTTTAGTTGATTTTGATATTCCTTGATGTTCGCCAAATTATGAAGTTCATAGGGATCGTTTACCACATCGTACAATTCTTCAACAGGCTTTTGAGGAGCCATAAATTGTGCTTGCTCGGGTGTTAATTTACCTTGCTTGTGCAACACTTGCATTAGCGTAAGTGTTGGGTAAGATGTTTTTTTATAAGTATTAAACTGTGTGTAAGCACGCTCTGGGTAGAAATTACGTATGTATTTGAAATTATTGCTTCGAACACTACGAATTCTGTCTACCGTTTCGTCTCTTCGGTCTCTCATTGAAAAAACAACTTCTCTTTTCTCCGCATTATCTCCTAAGAATACTTTCCCTTGAATATGCTTTGGCAAATCAATGCCGGCAATTTGAAGAGATGTGGCAGGAATATCTATATTACTGATCATATCATTCACTACCGTACCTGCTTCGATTGTGCCAGGCCAGCGCATAATGAATGGCGTATGAATACCACCATCGTAAAGGAATTGTTTCGCTCTTACATGAGGGCGTCCCTGATCACCAAAAAAGAAAACTATGGTATTTTCATCTAATCCTTCGGCCTTCAAACGATCAAGAATCTTTCCTACCATCTGGTCGACTACCTGAACATTTTCCAAATACAAAGCCCAATCTTTACGTGCAATGGGATGATCGGGATAACATTCCGGTAACAATACAGAATCAGGGTTTACAGGATTTTCTTTATCTCCAATAAAAGGACGGTGTGGACTGTGCACCTGAATTTGTGAAAAGAATGCTTGTCCTGGCTTTCTTTGGCTCCAATCTGTTCCATCGAATATACTATCGGCAACAAAATTATAATCTGTCTTTCCGGCACGATCCTTATTCGGAAATTGTCCGTTACTTGTAAAATAACCCGCTTTCTCGAAGTATTCGGTTATCGGTTCTATTCCCTCCGGAAGTGATTTTTTAGCATCCTTATGCGTTCTATGTTGATGGCAATCGATACTTACAGGGTACATTCCAGTCATTAAAGCAGATCTGCTTGGCGAACATACTGCAGTTACGGTAAAGCAATTAGAAAAAAGAGCCCCTTGGCCTGCAAGTTTATTTAAGTTTGGAGTTTTTACCGCAGGAGTTCCATAGCATCCTAAATCGGCACCCAAATCATCGGCTACAATCCAAAGAATATTGGGTTGCTTAACTGTATCCTTCTCTTGTTCCGTTTTACCTGTTTTAAAATTACACGCACCAAGTAAAATAGCAGAGAGAATTGCTCCTCCCATCAATAATGGTTTTATTTTATTTTGTGTCATTGAGTTTATTTTAATATTACTGTAAGGCCTTATACTTTCTAATCTTGATCTAATTGCGGTATGCGAAATTTCTCAACTGGTGAAACCTCATGCTCTCGTTCCATTATTTCTGCAATTGTCTTTACGATCTCTGGATGATGTTCTGCCACATCACTATTTTCATGAATGTCATCATCAAGATTATAAAGTTCAATATTCATATTTCCTTTTTTTATCCTTGTTCTAACCCCTTTCCATTTCCCCATACGTACCGCTTGGCTGATTCCTCGCTCATGAAACTCCCAGTATAAGTATTTGTGTTGTTTTTGCTTATTCCCTCTTAGGGTTGGATAAAATGAAATCCCATCTGTTTTTTGAGAACATTTTACTCCTGCAATATCTAATAGAGATGGCATTACATCCCAAAAAGCAGAAACATGATCAGTAGTAGAACCAGGTTTAACAATCCCTGGCCATTGCACGATAAAAGGAACTCTTACGCCTCCTTCATATAAATCGCGCTTAATTCCTCTATAGGGTCCCGAACTCTTAAAAAACTCAGGATCTCTACCTCCCACATTATGAGGGCCATTGTCACTAGCGAACATAACAACTGTATTTTCATACAATCCTAACTCTTTTAATTTTTCAACGATCTGTCCAACTTCCCAATCCAAACGATTAATCATTCCAGCCGTTGTTGCATTTGGATCTTCACAGGTACCAAAATGCCTTCCTGCGAACCTCTTTTCAGGAAACTTCCCTTTATAATCTTTCTTAAACTCCTCAGGAGCATACATTTGGGCGTGAGGCAGTAAAGATGCATAATGAAGAAAGAAAGGCTCTTCTTTATGCTTCTCGATATAGCCCAGAACTTCTTTTAGGAAAACATCCTGTATGTATGTCTCACCAGACCAAGTCTTAAACCCGCCATTCTCAGGAAAGGATATCTTTTCACTATTTCGGTATACCTCTTCTGGAAAATAAGTATGAGCGGCCCCATGTCCGAGGAAACCGAAAAAATAATCAAAGCCTTTTTTATTAGGCTGACCAATATCGCAATTGCATCCTGTACCAGCTTTTCCAATGGTTGCTGTATGATATCCTGCTTCTTTCAGCAAACTTGGGATGGTAATATCTTCGTCATTCTCACGTAATTGGTATGGTCCATTTCCTCTAACAAAGGTGTGTCCTGTATGTTGACCGGTAAGTAAAGCCGAACGTGAAGGAGCACAAACAGTACTACCAGAGTAATGCTGTGTAAAACGTATTCCCTGCTCAGCTAATTTATCGATATTGGGTGTTTTAATTACTCCTTGCCCATAACAACCAATATCACCATAACCTAAATCATCGGCTAGTATATAAACAATATTGGGTTTTACGGGCTGGGGGGGTACATTAGCACATCCAACCAAATTTAAGGTTATGATTCCGATTCCCAATCCTGCAACCCAATTATTTCTTCTACTCATTTTTTATCTAATTAAAAAAAACTTCCCTGCTCCCTCTCTACCTAAAGGAAGTAGGGAAAAGTAATAAACCACTAACTACACTAATATTTAACGAACCTAAAAACCTTATAAAATCAGAAAATCTTTACTTAATCTGAAATCCTGATTCTGTATATGTATATTGTTTTTTGATCCCGCTATTGTTCAATCCTAACTTTTTCCCATTACCAGTAACAGCACCATTATCGAAACAAAATCCAATTACCAGTTCTCCATCAGCCTTATTTAGTTCCGATACTACACATTGGAATGTCCCGTTAGACTTTACTTTTCCAACATAAGCTTTGTGCCAATAAGGGGACTTATTTCCCTTAGATGCATCAGAAACAACAATACTATGCGCTAAAAATTCAGACTTTAGCTTTCCTGAAATAATAAATTGATTTTTATTTTGAAGATATTTCACTTTTAGTCCTTCAACCGCTACATCACGAACAAGCACAGAAGCATCATTTTTACCATCAAACAATGGGTGTTTATACAACATTGCTGCAGCTGCCTCGCTTAAATGAACACGAGAATCATTTACATATTTCTTTTTATAAGCTCTGTTTACTGGTCCCATTAACGAATTCCCAAGATCTTCACCATCTCGGGGTCCAATATGTCCCATTCCTAAAGCATGAGTCAACTCATGAATCAATGACTTTAATAAGATTTCCTCATGCATTCCTTCTGCAAGTTCCTTTTTCCGATCTATCTGTTCGTCGGAGTCAATATAGTTTCCAAAAGAATTCCCTCCAGTCATGGCATTTCCTCCTCCCCGGCTACCTCTTTTTACTTTAGGGTAATTCAAGATCCACCAAACCTGTCCTTTACTTGATAGCTTATATTTTTCTTCTATTTGTTTCATTACCTCTTTACGGATTACAGGTAATTTTTTATATCCTTCAAAGTCTTTATTTTGCTCGCCTTTAATTGTAATAATTACAGGATAACCATCTATATCTCGTTCAATATCCAAAGGTTTCTTGCAATCATAGCCCCAATGCTTCATCCATTTCTGAAAAAAGACTTCTGAATAATCAGCCATATCCTTGTAGCGTTGCAAATAGTCAGCAGGAAGTTCCACATCAGCCGGGGTAAAAAGGACCATGCGAACCTTCATTTTATTCTTAGGATTACTGCTTTTTTTGTTCGCTGAATATCCTGTAAAAGTCAAAAGAACTAATGCTGCAATTATGAGTTTATTAAAAAAACGATTCATTTGTGCTATTTTATTGAATTAGTATTAATTAAACTTAAAGGTGTTATTTTCAAAAACATAAGACTTTCTAATGCCTTTGGTTACTCCAAATCTTCCATTTGATCCACTAATTGCGCCATTATCAAAACAGAATACAATAATAAACTCGCCACCAGCCTGACTTAACTCACTAATGTCACATGAGAATGTTCCATCATCATTTACTGTTCCTGTAAATGTTTTTCTCCAATAATCGGATAAATCAGAATCTGATTCATTAGCAATAACAACACTATGGGCATTTAAATTCGAATTTAATGTACCCGTAATTTGAATCACTCCCGTCTCGGAATTAAATTCAGCCCTATACTCAGTCATATCAACCGTTGGGGTTGTTATAACATAATTGAAATCACCTGAAAAAAGAGGATGTTTCCATAATAAAGCAGCTGTAGCTTTAGTTAAGTAAACACGATTCTCATTTCCATCCATTTTTTTGTGATAGGTTTTATTTGTTGGCCCCATAAGAGAATTACCTAATTTATCGGAATGAATTGGTCCAATATGTGTAATTCCTAAAGCATGTGTAAGCTCATGAATAGCAGCCTTTAATTTAAAAATTGCAGCAGCTCCTTCAGCTAACTCATCATTTTCAGGAAGAATTAATTGTCCTGTATTAGGAATAAAATTTGCTGAGCATTTACCACTTCGAAATGTTCCGCCACCACGGTAAGCACTGCTAGATGGTCCTGGATAACTAAAAACCCACCAGGTTTGATTTTCACTTGAAATATTATACTTTTTCTTAGCAGCAGGAATCACTTCAGTATCGGCATAACCCAACTTATCGTACGCACCGCTAGCCTGTGATTGTTCTCCTTTTATCTTCCAAATAATTGGATAGCCATCTTTATCTTTGTGAATTTTTAATGGGTTATCACAAGTATATCCCCATTCATTCATCCACTTTTGAAAGAACCATTCGGAATAGTCTGTGACTTCCTTCATTCGCTCTTTGTAATCGTCAGGTAAATCCACATCCGATGGCGTAAACATGACAATTTGTAAACCGGTCCAGGGTTCATGTTTTTCTTCTTCAATCGGTAGTTCTGGCTCTTTTTCCACAATAATGGGATCATCAGAACTCCCGGAACAAGCACAAACTCCCATTATTATCAGCAGAAAAAAAGATAATACTTTCAGTTTCATAAGATTAGTTTATCAGATTTATAATTACTAAAGTGATTATATATATCCCCTCATTCTTAATAAAGAATGAGGGGAATAATTGCTATTCAGGATCTTCTAATAAATTTGGATTCTTATCAATAGAAACCTGAGGTACAGGCCACAAATAATAAGAACTTGGATTAAACAATTTCTGACCACATAAATTTTTAACACTGTTATCAAGATTACCTTCTAAAACATTTTTATTAGGCACTCTATTTGCACCTAAAGGAATTCCATAAACATTTTTATCAGCAAAAACAGTTTCTCCTAATCTGTGTCTTCTTAAATCGAAAAATCGCTGAGGACCTTCTGTTGCCAATTCAAATCTACGTTCATCAAGAATAATTTTTAGCGCCTCACTCTCACTAGAAACAACACCATAACTATTTTCAACAGTAGGCATTCCAACGCGATCGCGAACTTCATCTACATAAACCATAGCTTGATTTATATTAGTTGTTTCGCCTAAAATAGCTTCTGCGTACATTAATAGTACTTCTGCATAACGCATCACTTTTAGATCTACATGACAGTCTATAGAAGAAACAACATCAAATTCGATATATTTCCATATGTTATAGCCAGTAGGATTTGCTGCTTTATTAACATCATCGGTTGTAACACCACCTGCAGGTTTAACTTTAGGATGAGCATCGAATGTATAAGTAGAGCTAACACCATCTCCTCCTTTTTTAGGAATTACCTCTCCAGCTCGCAGAATTGTAATGTCTAATCGAGGATCTCTATTTTCCCATGGCGATGCAGGATCATATCCCGAAGCAGGATCATGAACATCTTTTCCGTTGGTCATTTGAAATGCTTCTACCAAATTATTAGTAACACCCATATAGTTACTATTCTTATTGGTTCCACCAAAGGCACTTTTTGGTAACATACAACGATTATAAGTATGCGTACGCAATTCAGGGTCGAAATTAGAAGTTAATATCGCCTCATTAGAGTTAGCGTGTTCGCTTTCCGAAGTAAATAATTTACGATAACCATCTACTCCCGGATCTAAACTATAAACACTACTATTATATACCGATTCGCATGCTTCACGAGCCTCTGTATATAATTCACTTGTATTAGGATACCAATCAATGGCATTTAGCAAATGTCTGGCTTTAAAAGCCAATGCCGCTCCACTTGTAATTCTTCCAACATTGTTACCAGTGTATTGTTTTGGTAGAAGAAGTGCTATTTCAGAAAATTCCTTGCGAACAAATTCAAATACTTTTTCGCGAGTTGCCCTTTTTGGGAAGAAATCAGGATTGGTTGGTTCTGTAAGCAAAGGAACCGCACCAAATAGAAAGTTCAAACGAGCATAATTAATAGCTCGCATAAATCTAGCCTCAGCAATAAATCTATTTTTTAAGTCCTCATCCATATCAGCATCAGCAGCTCTTGTAATAAACTCATTACAATCTCTTATTTTATTGTAACGAGACCATTCATTGCTAATAACTGCTGAAGATGACGTAAAATCGAGATTTGCAAAACGAACAGAACCGCTACTGCCTCTATCCCAACCATTATCTGTAAAAATAGAATAAATGATTTCGCTATAGTTTGGAAATCCTGAACTATTACTTCCCAAATGTGGTAATTGACGATACAAACCATTCATTGCGTAAGTTAAATCGGCCTCTGATTTCCATACACTCCCTTCGGAGTAGCTACCTTCCGGCGGACGTTCAAGATATTCATCACAACCTAAAGTTAAGGCAGCGAACATGACTAAAATTGTATATATTTTTATTTTCATGATATTTGAATTTTTTGCCTAAAATTTTAAATTTAATCCGAATGAAACCGTTCTTGAAAGAGGATAATCTGCCGCACCTGCACCTAATTGAGGATCCCATCCATAATCAGTAGCAAAATAATTGTTCCAAAGTAGAAATGCATTTTCTACGGATGTGTACACAGTTAAACCTTTCACAAAACCGATCTTTCTTAATGTGTTTTTATTAAACGTGTAAGACAAGTTTACATTTTTAACACGTACATATCCAGCATCTCTTAACCAATAATCAGAATAATCATAATTCACCAACTCAGAAGTAACAATTGGCATCAATGCATTCGCATTTGGATTTTCTGGATTGAATGCTTCCCTCTGGAAAGCAAATGGTGTTCCTACTCCACCCGAAAAAGCCATTGTTGATTGTGATCCTGAGAAATAAATTTGTCGATCCAAAATCCCATCAAAAACTGCACTTAACGAGAATCCTTTATACTTAACGGCCAGACGACCACCTATTCTGTAATGATTTTGATTATCATCAAATACCTTTTTATCGTGAACAGCATCGATAATCCCATCAGGCACACCATCAGGCCCACTAATGTCTTTCAATTTAACAGAACCGATATATGGGGAATAGGGACCATCAAGATTAACCGAAGACAAATAGGCATCTAAATCTTCTTGCGAAGTAACTAATCCATCAGAGCAATACCCATAACGAGCATTTATTGATTCCCCTTTATCTATAATATTACTTCCAATATCGGGCGTAGTTGAGCCCAAATTGGTAAGTTCATTTCTCTGATCAGAAAGATTCAACATGACTTCGTAACCAAATTCACCAATTTTATTTTTATGGGAGATACTCAACTCCCATCCCCAACTTTTTACATCGCGAACGTTTTGAGCCGGAGCATCTAAACCAAATTCTCTGGCAACATCAGGTGTACCCAAAATATCTGTTCTCTTATTTACAAAATATTCAGTTTGAATACCCAGTTTTCCACGCCAAAAGCTGGCATCAACACCAATATTTTTAATGGTAGCTGTTTCCCAGGTAATTGTAGGATTAGCAGCAGTACCAGTTGCCAAACCAGGTTGAGCACCATCTGGCCAAATGTATCCGGAATTCTTATTTACATTCTGATAACTTGCACCTTGACCAACTTTAAAAGCATCACCTAATTGTCCCCAAGATCCTCTAAATTTTAAAATATCCAGAAAATCCACATCTTTTAGAAAATTTTCCTTCTTCAAGTTCCATCCTAAAGATACTGATGGGAAAAATCCCCATTGGTTACCTGATTGAAAACGAGACGTTCCATCATAACGAAAACTCATCTCCACGAGATATTTCGATTTATAATCGTAGTTTAAACGCCCCAAAAAAGATACAATTGCCCATTCGGATGAACTAGATGCACTACCAATACCACCTCCGATATCGGGATCAACTTCTGCACCTAAATTAAGATCTTGTAAGGATCCATTTAGAAAATCCTGTGTACCAGCTTCAAATGATTCAAATGTATTTTCTTCGGTCTGAAAACCAACCAATCCTTTAATAAAGTGATCGCCTTTTTGTGCTTTATATCTCAAAAAGGATTGGGTCGTAGTTCTTAAACTTTTCTTAGATTTATAAGATAATTTCCTCTCAATAGAATTGGCCTGAACTGTACTAATATCAGTATAGCCATTTTCATCCACATCCATTGTAACATATTCAATTGCATCGTCCCACGACTCAAAATTGTTATGTGTTCTTTTAAAAGTTACTTTCTCTTCAAAAGTCAAACCTTTTGCCAATTTAATATTTGCATACAACTGAGTCTCCAGAACATCAATTTCTGTTAAATCATAAGATCCTGATGCTGAAGTAATCAATGGATTCCATGAATCACCACCTAAACCAACAACATAAGTTCCATCATCAAGTGTTTTAGGAAAAAATGGAGCCGAACGGTAAGATCGACCTGTTGAAACTGGTACCTGATCATAAGTTCTATTGGTCCACGATGTGTTTGTTCCAATAGTAAATTTATCGGTAATATCAGTTTCCAGCTTTATTCTTAAATTATGTCTTTTGTAGTCATCAGCTCCTTCAACAATACCATCTTGCTGTAATGTACCTACACCGAAATAATAAGTGGTTTTATCTGTTCCTCCAGAAACATTAACAGAATGAGAAGTCATAGTAGCAGCTTCGCTGTACAACTCATCAGGCCAATTGGTTTCTTTCAATTCTCCATTTCTGGCCATTTCAACTACAGCATCGCTATATTGTGCTAAAGATACTTCATTAATCAGAGCACGATTCTTCATTTCCATGTATTCAACAGAATTAACTAATTCTGGCAAAGCTGTAGGACTCTGAATTCCTAAATTAAATTTGTAATCGACTGTGGCTCTTTTAGATTTACTTCCTTTTTTAGTTGTTACCAGCATCACACCATTTGCAGCTCTTGCTCCATAAACAGCGGCAGCCGAAGCATCTTTAAGCACAGAGATATTCTCGACTGTTGCTGGATCGATATCAGACATACTTCCTTCAATACCATCAATCAATACCAATACGCCTGATGAACCTCCAATCGTACTAATACTTCTAATATTTAATGATGGAGTATCCCCTGGCCTTCCCGATCCTTGCGATAATATTAAACCCGGAGAAGATCCTACCAATGCTTCTTGCACAGAAGAAACGGATCTGTTTTCAAGTACTTCGGTATCAACAGAGGTAATTGCCCCAGTAATTTTAGATTTAATTTGAGTACCATATCCCACAGCAATCACTTCATTAAGACCAACTGCTTCGCCCTCAAGTGTAACATTAATCACACTCTTATTTTTCACATGAATAATTTGGTTTTTAAAACCAATGAATGAAAATACAAGGGGAGTTTTATCATCGGGAATATTAATGGAATAATCCCCCTCAATATTAGTAATTGTACCAACCGTTGTTCCTTTAAGAATAACGTTTACGCCAGGAATACCGATCTGGCTTTCATCAACAACCTTTCCGCTAATGGTTCGTTGCTGAGCTATTGTGGCATGAAGCCCAAATGTGAACAGCAATGCAA
>JADGFH010000678.1 GCA_016743925.1 Labilibaculum sp. | reverse complement strand
AAATGAAACGACCAAAGGAAAACAGTAGAAGATTCAATAAAGTTATCAACATCAACTAATTGATAATGACATAGATTATGAGTTTTCTTAGAGGGACTAGATAACAAAAAAACAAAACCTAACTAAGAGCCAGTTAAAACATTTTTTAACATTTAATATGTTTGTTATGACATTAATTATTTATACTTTCAATAGTTGTAAATAGTTAAATAGATTTTATAAACCCAAAATTCACAAACAATGAGAAGAATCCCGTTCTATGTTTTTAAGCTCGACGGCGTGTACCGTCTAGCAAGTAGTATAGCTACAGTAATTGAAAAATACACGATTGAAGATGCCGATTTCAACAAATTATCAGCTCAGAACATCGACTATGTGAAACAACTCGAAAAAGCAATGATTAAGAGTACGACAAAGGTTCACACAAACAAAATTTACGAACTCGATCAGGTTTTTGATGAGTCGTTTAAAGCTTTTAAAGCCTATGTGAAAGCATATTTACATATGCCTGATGCTGAAAAGAAAAATGCGGCTTTAATTTTGTGGGAAATAATTAAAAATCATGGTAGTTCGCTCAACCGTTTCGGGTATACCAAGCAAATTTCGAGAACTCAAAATTTATTGTCCGAGATAAAGCGCAATGTTCGAAACACCACGGCGGTAACAAGCATAACTGCTGAATCCTTAATAGCCAACATGCAAACGAACTTAAATAATCTAATTGCTGGTATCGAAGAGCGTAACGACTTTACAGCTGCCTTGCCTACAGATATTAGCCAAGATGTTGAGAAAACGCTAACGGTTAACTTAAAAAATATTTGTGCCTACGTACAGCTTAAAAGTTTGCTATCGGATGTTGATGACTGGAAACAATTAGAACATGATTTAAATGTGCTTATAGACGAAGATACTCGCATAGCGCGTTTATCACATTCCAGAGCCACAACAGATACCACAGTGGAACAAAACTAATAATACATAAGCTATTTACGATATAAAAAGAGGGTCAGCTATACATGCTGCCCCTCTTTGTTGGTTTTGGCTCTCGGTTGGTGGCTACTGATACGATATGCCCTATTACAGATGACGGCATGAAATATTGGGCATTTCGGAGCACTTCACTTTCAATTTATGATGAAATTGGAGCGAACTACAAGCCTTGATATTTTCCTTGCCATTGCCTATGTAAAGTGTTGCATTATTTTTGTGATGAGATTTTGATCCTAATTACTTAAGAATATATTTTTTAGGATTAATAAGTTTCTCAACTAATAGGTGGACATCCGTATAAGCTGACAACTCATAAAGCTTACAACCTCTTTCAATATCATTTAAATTTTGCCCAACCAACCAATAGCCATTTTCAATTGCTGTATTTATTTTATCTTTTAAATCAGGGTAGACATTTTCACTTTTTAAATAATCTGGGAAATGATTTTTGCGGATATGACTAATTATATTATCACCCTTATAAAATTCTTTACTTGTTCTTTCATAATGGAGTAGTACCCAGTATTCAAAACAAATTACAGAAATTGCTATTTTAAACTGATTACTATAAGCCATATCAAATGCTTTATCAATATTAGCATGATAATCTTTGTCTAATACGATCCAAATCTCATCGTATGGATTCCGTTCTCTTTTTGCCTTTATTTTCAAACCCTTAGCCTCAACGACTAAACCAACAGGGCTATGATCTTTAGGGTGTACGACTTCAATTTGTACAGAGGCTAAATCACGTTTGAGCTTTTCATCCTTTTTAAAAGATTCAAAATAAATTTTGGAAGACTTAAAATCTTCACATACGATTAACCATCTTTTACTAAAACTAATCATAGGTTAAAACTTTAAATTAACTTCGTTAGTAACAGGAATAGCTCTAAATCTACCACTTAAATACCATTTATCGATTGGTATATCCTTTCTTATTCCTTTAATGTCACTTAACCTATAATATATACTTTGTCCTTCATATTCTTTATCTACAAAACTTATTTGATCTCTTCTTAAAATCTCTAGATCTAAAAGAGAGCTATCATGAGTCGCAAAAATTAATTGTGCGTTATTAGGATTATTTCTTTTACTATTAAATAAACTAATAAGAAGCTTACTTATTAATGGGTGCAATCCTTTATCAAGTTCATCAATAACAATAACTCCGCCATAGTCAAGAGTATTTATTATTAATGTTCCAATCGCAAATAACTTTTTTGTCCCAAATGATTCATTTTCTATTTCTAAGGTTTCCTGACCAATTTCTTTGCCATCTTCAAATAAGGTATGATTCGTTAATACTTCATATTTATATTTATCTAGAATCTCTTTTTTAATATCCTCTGGAACGTTCTTAGAAAATCTCATTTCCTTTTCATTCTCACTTATTTTAAAATCATTAATACTGGTATCTGATGCTTTTAATAATTCGAGAAGATTAGTCTTAAGTTTCTCATCTTTTGTTAGAACATCCGAAAATGCTCTAATTATAGTATTATCATAATCTGTATCATGAATAGTTGAGACATATAGATATCTAGAAAAAAACAAATAGCATTCATCTAGGTATTTAACCTTGCTTGTCGCTGATTTAGATAAAAATAATTGATTTGGTAATAAGTCATCTTCGATTTTCTTTTTTGTACCCTTATAATATTCACCATAAGAAACCGAAGAAAGTTTTCTTTCATATAATTTGGCCTTTATTCCTTCTGGATATACATACAATCCCTCAAACTCAATCTGTTTGTTAGTAAAGGAAACAATATATTTAAATCTTATTTTTGATTCTACAGTAATAAAGTCCAATTCAAAAGATACTGGCTTATTTACATAGGCAGTATCAAACTTAAAGGGTTCATAAGTCGGGATATCAGTTTCATGTTTAAAACTGTCAGAATTTTCCACTAAAAAACTTAAAGCTTTTAACGCAACAAGTACATTGCTTTTTCCAGATGCATTTCTACCATATATTAATAAAGACTTAAGAATTTCAGATTTCTTTTCCACAAAGGAATTTTCAGGTAAACCAGTCTCCTTTAATCTTTTCTCTGTAGTAAGTTTAACGGTTAAGGCTTCCTTAATAGATCTGTAATTTTCTATTTTCAATGAAAGTATCATACTTTATGCTTTATATTTGTATATATTTCACAAATATAGCACATACTTCCTACATACATGTTTTTTTAACTATTTATTTAAATGGTAAATTCATAGATAAGAAAGAAGTACTTTATGTGGAGATCGTTAATGCAACAACGTAAAAGTGCTTTATCCTTTTGCTTGTATAAGTTAACAAAAAAGAGAACTCAGGTTTATCTACATTATCTTTTCTGATAAGGATACTGATAAATAAATGATGTATTTCTATTTGGGAATTAAAGAGCCTATATCATTGAATTAGTAGGCACATGCAAGGGAATGGAGTTGAACCACCTCCCCCTCTCCCTAAAATACGGAATCGGATACTCCTCCTTAAAAACAAGGAGGAGAAAAGAATACTTTTGAGAATTGTGGAGAATAATCAGAAACAAAGCTGCTACAAGCATTACTATAATAGTCGTACCATGACATTTACAGATTGTAAATAGTCATAGCACGACTGGGTCGTGCTAAAATCGGTCAGCTAAAGCGAACCAGTTTTCTTTTTCTTCTTTTATAATTTCCTTCATCATACCAAAATCGTC
>JADGFH010000677.1 GCA_016743925.1 Labilibaculum sp. | reverse complement strand
GAACTACAACTGGCCAATTACCTTGAGGATGTTGCTCTATTAACCGATCAGGATGGTGATAAAGACGAAGACCGAAACAAAATAACCTTGATGACGATTCACTCGGCAAAAGGGTTGGAATTCCCACACCTTTATATTGTTGGGCTAGAAGAAGATTTATTCCCTTCGCAAATGGCAACAAGTACGCAACAAGAACTAGAAGAAGAAAGAAGACTTTTCTACGTTGCTATAACAAGAGCGGAAACTAAAGTAAGCTTATCTTTTGCTAAATCAAGATACAAATGGGGAAATATGAGTTATCCTCGACCAAGTCGTTTCTTAAACGAAATTGATGAAAAATTTGTCGATACTCAATTTGAAAAGGAACCTGAATTTAACGGAGCAGAAAGCGATAGTTTCCAAAGTAGCACCGATTCGGAAGTTGTTAGTCAATCGAGAAAATTCCAAGCAAAAAGAAGTTTAAACTCAAAACCAAAACTTAATCAGCCAACTGCACGTATCAAAGCAAGTAGTCAGCAACAAGAGGATCCAAACTTTACGCCATCAAATCCTGAACTTATTCAGGCAGGAATGGTAGTACAACACCAAAGGTTTGGAAAAGGAAAAGTATTACAAATGGAAGGAAGCAAGCCAAACATTAAAGCAACTGTATTTTTTCAGAATGTTGGCCAAAAACAATTATTATTAAAATTTGCAAAACTTAAAATTGTTGGATAAATTCCCTAACTATTTGTATTGAAAGAAGAAATCTGTTACATTTGCCATGAGTTCTAAGACTTTCTGTAATTGTTTTTTCGTAAAACGGTTCATTAAAATTCTTTTCTACTTCATTAGTATAACCGATTAAATCTTAGCTCCCTCAATTATTTTGGTGCTATTGCGTTAGATTCTTTCAAGTACGCCAAATTGCCCAAAAGATTAAAAATTGTAATTACCTGATAATAACAACAACGAAATAAATGGATTATAATTCAACCAGGAAACATCTTGTTCTTCCTGAATATGGACGAAACGTTCAGAAAATGGTAGATTTTGCCTTAACTGTTGAAGACAGAGATCAAAGAAACCATGTGGTAAAGAGCATTATTGCAATTATGGGGAATATGTATCCTCACCTTAGAGATGTAAGTGATTTTAGACACAAACTATGGGATCACCTTGCAATCATGTCTGATTTCACCTTAGATATCGACTCTCCTTACGAGGCTCCAACAAGAGAAAAGTTAGCCGAAAGACCAGATCAATTACCATACAACACTCATCGAATTAGGTATCGTCATTATGGTCGAACAATTGATGCTTTAATCTTAAAAGCGATCGAACTAGAAGATCAGGATGAAAAAAATGCGCTCATTTTAATGATTGCAAATCACATGAAAAAATCCTTCCTTAACTGGAACAAGGATAGTGTGCCTGATGAAAAAATTTTTAAAGATTTAAAAGAAATGTCGAAAGGGAAATTAGAAATCCCCGAAAACATGAGATTACGTGAAATTAGAGATAAAGACTTTGTTCAAAGGAAAAAAACAATAAGGAAAAATCCTAGAAATGATAATCGTAATGATAACAGAAACGATAATCGAAAACATAACAAACCAAGACAATAAAATACAAACCGGTTCTATACCGGTTTTTTTTATGCCGAAACCATTCCTATAATCACTTTTCAAAACGTTTTTTATAATTATCTTTAGAACGTTATTCACACCAAAATAATTATAAAATGAGCACTTTTGAAGTTATTGGCGGCAAGTCATTAAAGGGAGAATTAACCCCACAAGGAGCAAAAAATGAAGCTCTTCAAATTTTGTGCGCCACTCTTTTAACAGAAGAAAAAGTAACAATCCATAATATCCCAAACATCCTTGATGTAAATAAATTAATTGAACTTTTATCTGACCTAGGCGTTAGCGTTTCGCAAGAAGCTAAAAACACTTATTCGTTTGAAGCTAAAAACATCAATTTAGAATACCTTAATTCTCCGGAATTTGCGAGTAAAGGTTCATCACTAAGAGGTTCAATAATGATCATAGGCCCTCTATTGGCTAGATTTGGAAAAGGATATATTCCACGCCCAGGAGGAGATAAAATTGGAAGACGAAGATTAGACACTCACTTTCTGGGATTTGAGAAATTAGGTGCAAAATTTAATTTCAACCAAGGAGAAAATTTTTACCGTGTAGAGGCAAGTGAGTTAAAAGGAACTTATATACTATTAGATGAAGCTTCGGTAACTGGAACTGCAAATATCATTATGGCTGCTGTTTTGGCAGAAGGTACCACTACTCTATACAATGCCGCTTGCGAACCATACATTCAACAATTGTGCAAAATGCTAATCTCGATGGGCGCAAAAATAAGCGGTATCGGATCAAATTTATTATCAATAGAAGGTGTTGATTCCCTTTGTGGATGTGAACATAGTGTACTTCCTGACATGATTGAAATTGGAAGTTTTATTGGCTTGGCAGTAATGACCAAATCCGAGATTACTATTAAAGATGTTGCCTACGATGAGTTAGGAATGATACCAAATGCTTTTAAACGCTTAGGTGTTAAAATGGAACGAAGAGGTGATGATATTTACATTCCTAAACAAGAGAACTTCGAAATTGAGACCTTTATTGATGGCTCAATCCTTACAATTGCCGATGCACCTTGGCCAGGATTAACACCCGATCTGCTCAGCGTATTCTTAGTTGTGGCTACACAAGCCAAAGGCAGTGTTCTTATCCATCAAAAGATGTTTGAGAGTCGTTTGTTCTTTACGGATAAATTAATTGACATGGGCGCTCAAATTATTCTTTGCGACCCACATAGAGCTACTGTTATCGGGTTAAATCAGAATCAAGGGTTACGTCCAACTACAATGGTTTCTCCTGATATTAGAGCAGGTGTAGCACTATTAATTGCAGCGCTATCTGCAGATGGTAAAAGTACGATTCACAACATCGACCAAATCGATCGGGGATATGAAAACATAGATCTTAGATTGAATGCAATTGGCGCTAACATCAAAAGAATCAGCAATTAACTATTTGTTAACATTTTAAATAAGGATATCTACCTATTTTAGTAACATTAAAAATTACACAAAAATAAAATTTGAGGTTATGAAGAAATTAGGATTATTAGTTATTTTCTTCTCGTTTATATTTTCACTTTCGGTTAATGCCGAAAATAAAATCAATACGGAAGAAAAAAGTGTTACAGTAGGTTATGAAATTGGAAACAAACTTCCGGATATTGATGCAAAATCGATTAAAGGAAATAATATTAAACTAAGTTCACTTGAAGGCCAATTAGTGCTAGTTGATTTTTGGGCTTCTTGGTGCCCTCCATGCCGTGCTGAAAATCCAAGAATTGTAGATGCTTACCATAAATTTAAGAACGAAAAGTTTAAAAATGGAAAAGGATTTACGATTTACAGTTTTTCTTTAGATAAAAAACTAGCTAGTTGGAAAGCTGCTATTTCTAAAGATAAACTAGATTGGGAATATCATGTTAGTGAATTAAAAGGATGGCACTCACCAACCTCTACTGAATTTGGAATTAATTCTATTCCTTCTAATTTTTTAATTGATGGCAATGGAATTATATTGGCAAAAGACCTTAGAGGTGAAAAATTGGAATTAGTTTTACAGCACTACGTAAAAAAATAACATACAAAAATGACATAATATAAGCT
>JADGFH010000676.1 GCA_016743925.1 Labilibaculum sp. | reverse complement strand
GATACTTGTGAAAAAGGATCTCCTTTACGCCCACATATTGTATGGTTCGGCGAAAGTGTACCTGCGATTAGCGAAGCTGCTGAAATTGTAGCTAAGGCTGATTTATTCCTTATAATAGGAACTTCTTTAAATGTTTATCCAGCTGCAGGATTAACTGATTATATTCCGGCTGATACTCCTGTTTATGTGATAGATCCTAATCAACCAAATGTACAATCAAAGAAAAATATTACTTATATTAGGGAGACCGCGAGTGTTGGAATGGAAAAATTAATCGAGCTACTACAATAAAACAATTGCATTATGAAAAGACAAACGCTATTAATACTACTGGCAATATTCGTTTTGACTTCTTGCAATCATTACGAAACGGAAGTGCCAATCACAAATTCGGTCAATTCTACTATTGATTCAGACCTTTTGGGGCAATGGTATCTTTCATCAGACAATAAAAAAGATGATACTTCAGGATTCTTAGAAGTGATTCCTTTTAATAAGACCGAATACCTTGTTCAATTAAAAGAATTTGTAGACTCATCTGATCACATTGAATCCATCGTCAATTTACGTATGTTTTCCTCCAAGATTAAAAAAGATACTTATTTAAACCTCCAATTTATAGGATCGGATGATGATAATGAATTCTTGATCTATCGTTTCAAATCAATATCTGGCAATAGATATAAACTCTATTTTTTATCAAAAGAGAAATTTACCAAAGAATTTAAAGATTCAAAAAGTTTTAAAGCCTACATCGAACAAAATTCAAAGGAGTTTGAAAAATCATTTGAAGTAGAAGGAATTCTTAAACGAAAAATAAAATAAGAAATTACCAAGAAAGTAAAAGGGTATCCAAATTGGATACCCTTTTTAATGTTGTTATTAATAAGTAAGCTCTTGCCTACAAGTCTTCATCTGTCTCATCACTATTCATTGTTGTGAAATCACGAGAGGCTTTCAGAAGGTTACCTGAATAAAGTACAAGGTTTTTAGTTTCATTAATGATTCCTAAATAAAGAACCGAATTTCTTGTTCCTACTCTTTCAGCTTTAATTCTCCTAATTTGCTCCTTTCTAAATTTACGTAAAGAAGTTAACAGGTCTTTTTGCTTCGAAAATGCTTTCTCAATTTGATCCAAGTCGTAATTATTATCTTTCAACAGACGATTAATCGTTTTAAAGAAATCTTCCAACTTAGTTTGAATGGTATTTAACTCTTCAACTTGTTCAGGAACCAATGATTTGTGATTGTTATCCACATAATCGAAAGCAGGTTCAGCAATAAAGTTAATCGAATGAGCAATTTCTCTTAAGTAATCAAGTAATTGTACATAGAATGGACCAGTAGTAATACTATCTTCAGTCAATTTTTTTACTACGACCGGAACTTGATCTTTCAGCGCTTTAGCTTCCTTATCTAACTTTCTTACTTTTTTAAGAGATTCTTTTAAATTCGTGCGTTCTTCAAAAGCTAATCCGGTAACAATTTTCCCATATACTTTAGGAATTTTTGTTGTTACAACAGCAACCGCATGCGTTAATTGCTCAAATATTTCTCCTTTTATAATGATAGAAGCATCTTCTTCATCGGTATTCTCATCAAGATCTTGACTACTTGTTTTCTTCTTATGGAAGATGTGGGAGCGAACTACAAAGAATATAGCCATGGCTAACAAACCAATAATTGCATATCCGCCAAGCCAATTAATTAAACTAGCAAATATAAACGCTGCAGTAAATGCACTAAATGCAGTAAAAAACCAACCACCGATTACGGTTAATACACCTGTAATTCGGTATACTGCAGAATCTCTATCCCAAGCTCTATCGGAAAGTGAAGAACCCATTGCTACCATAAATGTTACGTAGGTAGTTGATAATGGTAATTTAAGAGATGTACCAATCGAAATTAAAATACTTGCTACTGTAAGATTTACAGATGCACGAATCATGTCGAATGCAGGCATGTCTTTTTTATCGATTCCTGCTGGAGCTTCAGCTTTCTTAAAACGATTCTGAATTCCTGTTTGAACACTTGTAGGAAGTATATTCTTAAAAGTACTATTTGCTGATAAAGAACGACGCACTAATAGACGAGCAAAGAAAGAAGATCCGAATTTTTCGTCTCCTTCATTCTGGTTACTCAATCCAATTTCTGTTTCGGTTACTGTTCTGGCTTTTTTAGAGAACCATAAAGTTACCGTCATTATTAAACCAGCAATAATCAGTAAATAAGTTTCTGTTTGAACTTTTTCGCCTAAAATTCCCATGGTCATACCATAAGGATCCATTCCTGGACTAGCAGCCCAAGCCTGAAAAGATTTGAAACCAGCCAAAGGAACACCAATAAAGTTTACCAAGTCGTTACCAGCGAAAGCCATTGCTAAAGCAAAGGTTCCAACCAATACAATCACTTTTAGGATGTTTAAACGAATAAACCATACTAATGCTTGCAGAACAACTGTCCATCCAACAAAGCAAACTGCAATAATGGTAAAAGTATTATCCTTAATCCAACTAAGGGTTTCTTTAGATATGAAAGAAGATCCTTTCGCTCCTTTAATTAAAATAAAGTAGGTAATGGCAGTAATTGCAAAACCACCAAATATAGCACCGAAATACTTAAAGGTTTTCTCAAATCGATAAGTGAAAATCAAACGAGTTATCCATTGTACCAGAGATCCTGACAAAAATGCGATAACCACACTCAACAGAATACCTGTAATAATGGCCAAGGCTTTTGCGGAATTGATGTAATTTCCTAAATCGAGCATTGTTTGATCTGCTGAATTCATGATTTTTACAACAGCAACTGCAACTGCAGCACCTAATAATTCGAATACAATAGATACCGTTGTAGATGTTGGTAAACCGATTGTATTGTAGAAATCCAACAGAATAATATCTGTTAGCATTACCGCAATAAAGATGATCATGATTTCTGCAAAGTAGAATTGATCAGGATGAAATATCCCTTTTCGGGCTACCTCCATCATTCCACTAGAAAAGGTTGCTCCTACCAAGATTCCAAGACTAGCAATAATCATGATCGCCCAGCGAGGCGCTGCCTTGGAGCCAAATGCAGAGTTTAGGAAGTTAACGGCATCATTACTAACCCCAACAATAAGGTCAGAAATTGCCAGTGCAAATAGCACTACTACAATAATTAAATAAAAGTTCTCCATGTTATTAAGTTCGTAAATTCCTCGCAAACATACTAACACATGGAGAGCCTAATATTTCACAAATATTATATTTGTGTTAATTTAACGTTAACAAGAAATTACAATTCAGATTTATTTAGCTTCACTAAATAATCTGCTGTTGCTAAATTTAATGCCATAGGTACATTATTCAACACACAAGTTCTTATCAAGGTTTGAATATCATGTTCATGTCCGTGTGGAGTTTCAGCATCAATCAAAAAGATAACTTCATCTACTTTTCCTTCTAAAATTTGAGCGGCAAGAAGAATATCACCACCATTTGGACCATGACCAAATCCTTTTACTTCTAAATCCAAAACAGAATTCAATAATTCTGAAGTATTTGTTGTCCCTATTAATTTGTGCTTTTTTAGTTCATCCTTGTGCCTCTTTACCCAAGCAAGCATCACACTCTTTTTCTCATTGTGAGCAACCAACGCAATAGTCTTCATATATTTATTTTTTAATTGAATAGTATTTTAATGTA
>JADGFH010000675.1 GCA_016743925.1 Labilibaculum sp. | reverse complement strand
AATGAAAACCAAAGGTTTAATGACGAGAATATTCAACCAATCAATATATTATCTTTTTGGAATGTTTAAGAAAGAGGATGCACCCTATCCTATCTCTGCAGAAAATAAATTTAATCCTATGCAGCGTTTCATATATTCAACAGCAATGTACATTGGCTTTCCAATAATAATTGCAAGTGGTGTAGCAATGTTATTTCCTGAAATCATTATTCCTCAAATATTTGGATTTAGTGGATTATTGCTAACAGCAATGCTACATGTAGTAATTGGGTTTGTTTTATCATTATTTCTTTTCATCCATTTATACGTTTGTACAATAGGAAGCTCAATAAGTAGCAATTTCAAAAGCATGATAACTGGCTGGCATTAGAATGAATAACAATCAAAAAGAAGAACCGAACTATAAAGTTCGGTTTTTTTTGTTAAAAAAATCCTAATACATTATATTATTACAAATAAGATGGATATTTTTGCAAAATTACATTTTAACAAATTTTAAAGAAAAAAAATCAATTCTTGTTCACCCTTTTTTTAAATTTAGATGTCTTTACAACAGAAGAACATTAAATAAGACAATTTTATTAAGATGAAGCAACCAATAAAAAATATCATTTCAATGATTCTGCTGGTATTTTACCTTGCAGGATTTTGTGGTATTCATTTATTGAAGCACAGCTGCTCATCCTGTGATCATTCTAGTATACAATTGGCTCAAACTGAAAATTCTGACACAAATTATCAACATTACAATTGTTGTGATCACGATCATAGCAAAGATCATTCTCAAGAAGAAGTTGATGATAATCAAGACTCAATTTGCTGTGACTACGAATTGATTTACATTAAGAATAGTCCTACAACTATCTTAACGAAACAAAATAAAGCTCCACTGGCTAATGAAAATATTCTATTCATTCAGCCGAATTTTGATTTTTTAGCCATTAAGGCAGAATCTTACTTAATAGAGAATACAAAGTTTTATCTTCTAAAGCATTCAGAAACTGATCTGGATCTTCTTTGTACCTACCTCTGTTGATCTAAAACTGTATTATTCTTTACAGCTATCTAAAGATAGAATTCTTAAACAACACATAAAATCTTATTAAAATAATTGGTATAAGCTTAGCATTGTCATGCTTTATCTTATGCCAGAATGTACTATTATGAAAATTAAAATACTTACAGTACTACTCTCTATCTTGCCATTATTGTCCTTTGGTGTGATTATAAAAGGTAAAATTGTTGAAAAATCCTCTGCTGGAGAAGTTCTTGCACTACCTGGAGCTTCCATATTTTGGAAAAATACGAACATTGGAACTGCCGCAGATGTTAATGGACATTTCGAACTAGCATCAAGTGCAAAATCCAATACGCTAGTCGTTCAATTTGTTGGATATACAGCTAAAGAAATTAAGCTGGCCGATATCAATCAAGATGAAATTATTATTGAATTAGTGCCAAATATTAATCTAAACGAGGTAACTATTTCCAAACGAAAATTGGGAACAGTTTTAGATCGAGACAATCCAATTCAATCGCAAAGTATTACTGGAGCAGAACTTTGTAAAGCTGCATGTTGTAATCTGTCTGAGAGTTTTGAAACAAATGCTTCTGTTGATGTTTCATATGCTGATGCGGCTACTGGAGCAAAATCGATTAAATTACTAGGCCTTACTGGAAAATACATAGAAATGATGACTGAGAAAAATCCTAATTTTAAAGGATTAGCTTCAGTTTATGGAATGATTTACGTTCCAGGTCCTTGGATGCAATCAATTCAAGTCTCAAAAGGTGTTGGTTCTGTTATTAATGGTTATGAGTCCATAACAGGACAAATAAACATTGAGTATCAGAAGCCACAAACAGCTCCAAAATTCTATATCAACACCTATGCAAATAGCATGGGAATGTCAGAAATTAATTTAATCTCTGGAATTAAGTTATCTCCTAAATTGTCAACAGCAATTTTAGCTCACGGACAAGATAACAATCGAGAGATAGATCACAACAATGACAATTTTCTTGATGACCCTATGGTTCGTCAATACAACTTTGTAAATCGTTGGAATTGGGATGTTAGCAAGAATTTCAAAGCTCAATTTGGAGTTAAATTTATTGACGAACTGCGTATTGGTGGCCAAAAAGGCTATAATAAAAGCCAAGTGAACGATGTGAACAATGCATATCGCATTAATATTGATACACGCAGATATGAAGCATTTGCAAAATTTGGTTACTTATTTCCAAAGGATGATGATAAAAGTATTGCATTGATCACCAACTTTTCATCTCATGAGCAAAATTCCTTTTACGGATTACGCAATTATAATGCAGATCAGAAATACTTGTATGCTAACTTATTGTTCCAATCCTATATCGGAAATCTAAAACACAAATATACTGCAGGGCTATCCTTTGTTTATGATGATTTTAAGGATTATTTGACTGGTGACAATTTAGGTACCGATAAAACAGAAAAGGTAGCAGGTGTATACGCTGAATACACCTATTTACCTAATGATAAAATTACTTTGCAAACCGGATTACGATTCGACGATCATAATATATTTGATGGTTTTGTAACCCCTCGAGTACATTTTAGATATCAATTTGCACCTAAATCAACAATTCGATTAGCAGCTGGAAGCGGAAGAAGAACATCGAACCCTATTGCTGAAAATAGTTTTCTTTTAGCTTCAAACCGATCAATTACTATTCAAGAAGATTTGAAACAGGAAAAAGCTTGGAATTTTGGACTAAGCATGACACAATATTTCAATATGTTTGGGAAAGGCTTTACCGCTTCCGCGGATTTCTACAGAACAAGTTTCAACAATCAAATTATTACAGATTTAGATCAATCCGTAAATGCAGTTCAATTTTATAATTTGGATGGAAAATCGTGGGCCAATAACTATCAAGTTGAATTAAAATTTGAGCCTATCGAAAGACTTGATGTAACCACTGCAATTCGTTTTTCTGATGTGAAAGCTGATATCAATAATGAATTTAGAAAAGTTCCTTATGTGAATCGTTACAAGGGCTTGATTAACTTATCCTACGCCACGAATTTTAATAAATGGCAATTCGATTTCACAACACAATTTAATGGAGACATGAGAATCCCTTCAACACAAGAAAACCCAAGTGAATTTCAGCGAAGAGAAAAATCTCCAGCTTATGCATTATTAAACGCTCAAATAACAAAACGATTTAAAATTTGGGAACTTTATTTGGGAGCTGAAAACCTAAGCAATTACACGCAGAAAAATCCAATTATTGGAGCAGATAATCCACATGGTGAATATTTTGATGCTTCTATGATTTGGGGACCTATACAACAACGTAAATTCTATTTAGGAATTCGATTAACGATAGAATAAAAGAAACATTTAATAATACTAACAATAAAATTACAAAGATGAAGCAAATTACTAAAAACCTAAAAACAGCCATTATGGCTTTAAGCTTAGTTTTATTAACTACTATTACTTTTGCAGGAAACAAAGATGTAAAGAAGTTAGATACTGTTATTTTTAAAGTTGAAATGGATTGTATGGGATGCGCAGGTAAAATTGAGAAAGCTTTACCTTACGAAAAAGGAGTTAAAAATTTCAAAGTTGATTTCAAAACTCAAAAAGTTAGCATTACCTATAAATCGGATAAAACAAATAAAGCCAACTTGAAAAAAGCAATTGAAAAATT
>JADGFH010000674.1 GCA_016743925.1 Labilibaculum sp. | reverse complement strand
ATTTTTGAGGTTGAGGCTGATCCCGGAACGTTGATATCCATTCTAAAAGGTTCTGAGACCAGCATGTCTGGCAGTAATGGTGGATCTATAAATCTTCAGGTAGGTGACGCTGATATTAGTTTTCCGATTATGATCCCCCCTTCGGGACGCCTACAAGTTAGTTTGGGTGGCATTCTTACTATGGGGAATCCACAAGCGAACCCTTCGGGAGATTACACGGGCTCATTGGAAGTCACTTTTATTCAGGAATAATAATATTTTAAGGAGATAAAGTTTAAATGACAGCTAAAAATCTAGATGTCGCTTCTTTTAGAAGAGGTAGACTAGCTTTTGCTTTATGGGTTTCGATATGCTGTTTATTTATCTTATTACCTCAGCGTTCTTTTGGTCAAGAAGAGGGCGAATACGACGAGATTTCGGTTTATTTTAATGTGCAAAGCATAGGTGGAGTTGAGATTCCTGCTGCTATTTACGGGCAACAAGCCTATCTATCAATTACTGATGTTTTCGATTTTCTTAAGATTAAAAATGTTCCTAGCGATCGATTCGAAACCGTAAAAGGTTTTATCATTAAGGAAGAGGCAACATACCTTGTGGATGCCAAAAATCATCAAATTCAATATCAGGATAAAAACTTTGACCTGAAACCCTCAGATTTGATTCGTACCACAAACAATTTATACTTGAATATAGCTTATTTTGGGAATGTATTCGGCTTGGATTCCAGATTCAGTTTTCGAAGTCTCTCGGTAAAAATGAAAACAGAACTCGAATTACCTATTATTCGTTTACTGCGTATGGAAGCCATGCGAAAAAATAGAGCTAGCCTAAAAGGTGAAATTAGCCCAGATACAATCATCAAACGGAATTATCCGCTATTTAAATTTGGCATGGCCGATTGGTCTATTGTTGCCAACCAAGAACTAGATGGAGCAAGTAGTGAATATTTACATTTGGCCCTCGGATCTATGATTGCGGGAGGAGAAGCAAATTTACGTCTGAATTACACCCCAAATTCAAATTTTTCTCTGAGCAATCAATATTATCAATGGCGCTTTGTTAATAACAATTTTAAGGCTTTAAGGCAGGTGAGAGCTGGAAAAATATCTCGTCAATCTATTTCAACCATAACTACCTCTTTTGTAGGTGTTCAATTGACCAATACGCCAACAACTCGACGTCGATCTTTTGGTTCTTACACTTTGAGTGATTTTACGGAACCCAATTGGTTGGTAGAGCTTTATGTGAACAACAGAATGATTGATTATGTGAGGGCTGATGCTTCTGGTTTCTATTCTTTTGAAGTGCCATTAATGTATGGGAATACTGAATTAAGGCTTCGTTTTTTTGGTCCCTGGGGTGAAGAACGCACCAAAGAGGAAAACATTAGCATTCCTTTAAATTTTCTACCCAAAAATGAATTCGAATACAGTTTACAAGCAGGAATGCTTGAAGATGGTGAGCAGAGCCAGTTTACAAGGGCTAAATTCAATTATGGAGTCAATCGATCTTTTACATTGGGTGGGGGTGTAGAATACCTATCCGCTCAGGCATCAGAAGGAAGTATTCCTTTTGCAAACCTGTCGCTTAGACTTGCTTCGGGTTTATTGTTTTCGGGCGATTATAACCATGGTGTGAGTTCTGTGGGCAGACTGAGTTATCAAGGGAGTTCTAATTTGAATTTGGTTTTGGATTATACGCGCTATGTGAAAGATCAGATTTCGGTTAATACGAATACGATAGAAGAACGAAAGCTAAGCTTGTCTTTCCCTATCCGAAATCAGAACTTCTCAGCTTACTCACGGCTCACATTAAATCAAGTGATTTACCCAACGAGTAAACGAACCATGGCTGATATGATGTTATCAGGTTCTGTTTTGGGAGTCCATACGAATTTGAAAACCAATGCGATGTTTTCAAAGGGCTCCCTAGTTAATGTTTCCAGTAATCTTTCCATGGCTTTCAGATTGCCATCAGCTTATACTTTCTCACTTCGCTTGCAATACAATCACACTTATAATGAGTTGGTATCGGTGAGTGCTACTCTTCAGAAAAAGCTGTTTAAAAAAGCTTATATGGACGTCTCCTATAATTATAATTTTTCAAGCCGATTGAGTACAGCACAAATAGGATTGCGTTATGATTTTTCTTTTGGGAGTACCTCTGTTTCGGCTAGTCGTAGTAATAATAGAACGAAATTTACACAGTCGGCTCGAGGAAGTTTCCTATATGATCGTTCAACAAAGTATTTAGGTACAAGTAATCGTAGTACGGTCGGTAAGGGAGGTATTGCCTTTCTATCTTTTCTGGATTACAATTGTAATGGTCATCACGATGAGGGAGAGCCAAAGGCCTGGGGATTGAAACTCAGAGTTAAAGGATGCTCCAAGGTAAGTATGGATACGGATAGTATCATTCGTGTCGTTAATATGGAGCCTTATAAAAACTACACGGTTCAAATAGATCCCAACAGTTTCGATAATATTGGTTGGAAAATTGAAAAGAAAATTCTTAGCATTGAAGTAACACCCAATCATTTTAAGCGGGTCGAAATTCCTGTTTCAGTTGTTGGAGAAGTGGCAGGAACAGTTTATCATCACAATGGAGATAAGCAAAAAGGAATTGGACGTATTCTAGTTAATTTTTACAATAGCGATTCTACGCGCATTGCACGTACGCTTAGCGAAGTGGATGGTTATTTTAGCTATCTGGGATTGCCTGCCGGGGAGTATACCGCACGTATTGATAGTGCTCAATTGCAAAAATTAGACCTGATTTCAATGCCTGCCATTATGCCTTTTACTATTAAACGTACAGAGGATGGTGATTATGTCGATGGGCTTGAATTGGTGCTTCAGAATCTTGAAAAAGAGATACCTACTTCTGTATTGTCAGTCGTGGAAGATAAAATACTCACCTCTAAAAATTCCGATCTCAAAGGAAAATTGGCTTGTTTGGTACAGGTTGGCGAATTCAAGCTTAAAGCTGATGCTATTGTCGTTCAAAATCAACTTAAAGAAACTTTAGGCTGTTCTGCCGTAATTGTTTATGAAGGTGATGTTTTTAAGATTCTTATAGGTGGGTTTAAAGGCAGAGAGGAAGCCGAATTATTAGCACCTCAATTGCTTGCTTTGGGATATGCTGATGCGCTTGTTGTTCTTGTCGACCAATATGGTGAAATTTGCACATCGGAGTTGATAAACAGAGGTCTTTTTGCTGTTCAACTTGGTGCCTTTGGTCAGAAGTCCAATGCTTTGGCCTTACAGTCTCGCTTAGCTGGTATTTCAAATAAAACAGTAGTGATTGAGTATGAAGAAGGACTGTATAAGGTTCGATTTAATTATTTTAATGGGCGTAAGGAAGCTCGAAGTTTTATATTGAAACTGTTGGATCGGGGATTTTCTGAATTAATTATTGTTCCTGTTATTCGTAAACTTTCTTTTTAAGCACTCCAAAATTATTAATCATGATTTTACAATAGCAAATTATGGGCTTTGAAAAGATAAAGGAAATATAAAAAATACTTGAAATATTCGCCGCTCTTTCATTTTTTCCTTATTGCCACCAGATACAAATTGCACGTAATTATTTTAATCATTAGTTACTATCATATTATTCCAAAATCTAATATTTGATTGATAAGACTTATTTAGTTAATTTGGTAGGACACAGATTTTAAAACGATATAAAAAATTACTAGATGGGAA
>JADGFH010000023.1:2998-21590 GCA_016743925.1 Labilibaculum sp. | reverse complement strand
CCATTATCAGCAAGATTTTCTTTAAGCATATAAGTTTGGGATTTATTATCCCAATTGAAATCACCCATCTGGTAAATACCATCAAATTCCAATCCATAAATCATACCAACGGGAGCTCCAACCTTAGTTATATATTGATATTCATTATAACTTGCATTCCAGTTAGGATTAGTATAAATAGCATCCTGACCATCGTTCAGCTTTATCGTCTTATTTTTATTAAACGAGATATTAATATTGGTTCTCCATTCAAAATTACGGGTCTTTACATTTACAATATTGATAGAAAATTCCAATCCTCTGTTTTCAACTTCACCAATATTCTGTTGTACTTTATTGAAACCTGTACTCAAGGCCATCTCCGCATTCAACAATAAATCTTTTGTTCTTTTTAGGTAAAAATCAACTCCACCATTAATTCTTTGGTTGAAAAACCCAAAATCAATACCCAGATTAGACTGTACAGTAGTTTCCCAACGAAGATCAGGTACACCAAGATTACTTTGATACGCACCTGGCTTATAATTCTCACCACTGCCCCAAACATAACCACTATTTGTATTCACACCCAAAAGGTTATATGCTGCAAAATCTGCAACTCGATTATTTCCAGTTAATCCCCATCCGGCACGAACTTTAAGGTTTGAGAACAGCCCTAAATCTTGGACAATATTTTCTTCGCCAACTCTCCATGCAAGTGAAAAAGAAGGAAAATACCCCCATCTATTATCAGATTTAAACTTGGAAGAGCCATCTGCTCTAAAGTTGGCAGTAAACAAATATTTATCAGCAAAAGAATAATTTACACGTCCAAAATAAGACAGTAAAGTACTTTCAGATTTTAGGGTTTTTGGAATCGCTGGTGATGTTCCAATATCCAGCTTGTTTATACCAAAAGCATCAGTTGGTATTTCTGAACTTTTTAACCAAGCATAATCATATAATCGGCTCTGAGCTTCAACACCAAGCAAAGTACTAAACCTAGTCTTTCTAAAATTCTTTTTATAATTTAAGGTATTCGATGTAGACAAAGTTTGGTAGCGTCTTTGTGTAATCGTTCCATTAATATGGTCATTTCCACGTGCTCCTTGTTGTGTATCTGCTCCGTAAAATACATTTTCCTTACGCACATCCGTTTGATAATTTACTGATGCCCTAAGAATCAAATCTTTTGTGAATTTATAATTGGCAGTCAGATTACCATTAATCACGTCGTACCTATAATCACGAGAGGTATTGTTCAAATTTTTAACAGGATTAAACAAATACTTATAGCTATCATCTAAAGGATCATATCCCCCTTCTTCAGCTCCATCGTTATTAATAGGTTCTACAGGACGAAACTGAATAGCATCACGAATAATACTAGTATAGTTGTTTCCTGAAATATTGATTCCCTTACGATTAATATAGGTGTACTGTAAATATCCTCTAAAATCAAGCTTCGCACTTGCTTTATGTGTAAACTTCAGCTTATTAATTATTTTCTTAAAACCTGTATTTATTAAAGTCCCTTCTTGGTCTAGGTATTCAGCACTATAATAAATAGATGACATTTTATTTCCACCACTTAAAGTGAAATTATAGTTCTGAATTCTTGATGTTCTAAAGATTTCATCCTGCCAGCTGGTTCCTTTTGAATCTTTATATAATTCAGGATCAACCCAGTCTTTCAAAAAGAACTTTGTATATGATCCTGGATTATAGCCATCTTTTGCATAGGCTACATTTTGCTGATACTTTACATATTCATAAGGGCTAAGTACTTCTAGACGGTTTGGAATGTACTGAATACCATGAGAAACACTTAAATGGATATCTGTTTTTCCATCAGTACGCCCCCCTTTGGTAGTAATTACAATTACCCCATTAGCTCCACGAGATCCATAAATCGCGGTAGCAGATGCATCTTTAAGGACATCAAAATTCTCAATATCCTTTGAACTGATACTTGCAGGGTCAAAATCTTCCATTGGAATTCCATCCACTACATACAAAGGAGAATTATCACCCGTTATGGAGTTTCCTCCACGTATCACGATATTCAATCCCGCTCCGGGAGTTCCATCTGCAGAAGAAACTTGTACACCCGCTACTCTACCAGCCAAAGCTTGATCGAAATTTGAAGTAGCTGTTTTAACCAAATCAGAGGCTGAAACTCTAGCAACTGCTCCAGTCAAATCTTTTCTTTTCATGGTTCCGTACCCAATAGCAACAACTTCATTTAGCTGTTGATCTGACAGTTTTAATACAATATTAATTACAGATTGGTCTCCAACAACTTTCTGAACTGTTTCAAATCCAAGAAAACTAAAAACCAACACATCAGATTTTTTCACCTGATTAATGGAATACATACCATCAATGTTAGTAACCGTTCCTTCTGTTGTTTCCTTCTTAATAATATTCACTCCAGGAATTGGAACTCCGTTATTATCTGTAACTTTTCCAGAAACCTTCTGTTGAGAGAAAGCCATCGATACTGAGCATACACACAATACGATTAATATAAATAGTTTTTTCATTTTAATATAATTTACCAATTAAAGTCAGACTGAGCTTTCCAAATATCAATTGATATTCTTCCTTACATAGGCCTCTTATTTTTTGAAAAAAGTAAGAGATTAAATATATCCCAGCCCTCAAAGCGACTTTTACAATTTTGAATAATTATTCTAAACGTTGACGTTTGATGAATGAATTATTTTTTACTGCTCTACTGCCATATAATACAAATCAGAAACATTATAAGTTCCAGCTCTTCCTTCTCCATTTTTATAAACAATTTCAGAATCGAAATTACATTTGATTCGGAATGCAATGGTAAAATTAGATTCGTTCTTGTATGGCATTAAGTCAAGAACACACTTTACCCATTTACCATCGGCATTATATGCTGTATTCTTCTCTAAATTAGGATCTAATCCTTTTTGATCACCTGGATAAGGCATTCCAACTGTCGCATCTCCTGCATGGGTATTAATCCAACAGTTCACTTCATCATTAACTTTCGTCCAGTTAGCATCTTCAAAAGATCCCACATAATCGGTAGAAATGTAAAATTCCATTTCAGTAGGCGCGCGACCATCTTTCATATACTCAACATACTTATTCTGATAATAAAAAGTAGCTGATAAATTAAATCCTAAATTGTAATTCATCAAGCTTTGCGTATTCGTAATAATCCAAGAATCTAAAGGTGTTGTCTTTCCTCCAACAACAAGATTCGTAGAAAGAGATTTTTGTGACACATTCTCAACAGGTCTATCTATAGCAGCAAGAGATGAAGAAGCCACCTGCTTCCATATATTCCATGTTGAAACCAAACCTGGATCATTTACAATTTTCTTATAACCATATTGTACGTTATTAGCTTGGAAGGTAGGATAGAAGAATTTAATAGAATCCTTTGGAAAAACAACCGGAGTATTAGAAGCCACAAGAGTTACTACATCATTAAAAGAAACAACTTCTTCGCTAATTTTGCTAATAATATTTACTCTTGGTCGAAGCGTATCCTGCCCAGTTACACTTGTGTACCCTGCCGCAAGAGAAAGGACTCCTGTTGTAGGATCGATCACCAAAGTGTCTGTATAATTCACTAACTCAAAACTCACATTTTGATTACCTGTTGGCATCACAGGAGCTGAGGTACTTCCCTGTTCACCAAAAAGCAAATTTTGGGATTTTGGGATGTAAATCAAAGCGTCAACCAAAAGTGGACCAACATTCAAATGAAAAGCCTCTTTAAAAAGCGTTTCTGTTTTAAAACCATCGCTTTCAGTACTGACCTTTACGGTGAAATAATAGTCACCAATACCAAATTTATTCTTATTATCAATAACAATTGTTCCCAAGTTTCTTATATCATCCCCTGTCACTTCTTTAATGGTATCCCCACTTGCGTTTACAAAGTAGTTCTCCTCCTCAAGAATAAGAATCTTAGAGTTCGCATTCAATATTTCAACATCAGCAAGATAAGTTTCATCCAAAACTGTTCCATCACCATTTTTCACATCTACAATTTCGAAAAAGGGAATTAAGCCTCCTGTATTAATAGTTGGCGGTGCAGTGCGTACTTGTGCATTTTCACGAGCATTAATTACTGCTGCGTAACTCAGATCAAAAGAATCCCCTTCTATACCTGGATTCACATTGTCTGTAAATGTTTCTTCAGTGCACCTTGTTCCAAATAGGACACAAAGAAGAAGCATTATCAACAAATTATTTTTTTTCATAGTGTTAGAGTTATTATAGTTTAGAGTTTTTACTTCTTTTTCAATTCCAAAACCCAGGAAGGAAGCTTTCCAAGTCGAAATTCCAATTGAGATTCGTACAAAGATTCTGGCTTCACAGGTGTTCCCAGACTTTCCAATTCCTGTATCTGATCCTCTTTAAATGTGGTACCTGCTCCATGAAAACCAACCACTATTGGTGGCACTATTTTCCAAAACCAAGTTTTAGAAGACCAGAATTCAAAATTCTCCTCAGGACCATCTGTTTCTTTATAATTCCATAAAACCAAATCGCGTAAATGGTTCGGCAAGTTGTGTCTTGCTCCTCCTCCTCTACCTAGGAAAAATCCACCTTCAATACAATCAAAAAGACTCGCTCTAGGTTGTGAAGCATGGGTTTCAAAACTGGTTTTATCGGTGTATTTTACTCGCCACAAAACGGTTCCAATAGAAGCGCCAGCAACTCCAGGAGCATGCCATTGCGATGACTGGTCATCTATTTTGGCAATTAATACACGAGTGGAAGCACTTGCTGAAATTGCACTATGACCTGGGTTTCCGGTAATGACACAATTTTGCACCGTAACGTTTGCGCAAAGAGATGGATGGAATGCACCATTTACATCAGTAAAACGACAATTTCGAACCCATGAATTCGCTAAACGAGAAAAGTGCAATAGCTTATAGCCTCCATCATGTAACCATGATTTATGGTGTACAAACTTCTCTTTCCAATTCCCTACAAATGCAAGATTCTCAACTCCAACTTCTTCGAAATGCCCGTAATTAAAAATAGCCCAATTGTACTTTCCATCAACTGCACGCATAATTGGCTCCTCAAATACAATTGCATTGCCTTCAACATTTTTCACCTGATGGTATTCACTAACATATACACCTTTTTGAGTAATATTGGTCCATTTTTCAGAAGCACAGCAAGGGGACAATTCCTCTGCAACAAAATTAGGATCTGGGTTTTTAACTTTCAAAATCACCCATTCACCAATTTTAATTTTTGAAGTATTATCGAGCTCAACAGAAAATGTTCCCCTGCCAGCAGTACCTTTCACATTGGCTAGCTTAGACCCATCTCCATTTCCCATGAATTTAAACATCGGTGGCGATGTCCACATTTGCTTAGGATTTTTTGCGGGCATTGGATTCTCCATAAACAGTTCGCTACCATTCTCTCCAGAACCTTCTCCTCTAAAAACGATATTACTCCCCTTAACGATAATAGGTTTACGAGAATCTTTTTTGGTATTAAAATAATAGCGGCCTTTCGGGAAAAAGATAATTCCCGATCCATTTTTTTCAGCAGCAGCAATAGCTTTACGCAAAGCTTTGCAGTCTGACTTACAATCATTAGGCTTTGCTCCATAATCAAGCACATTATAAACCTTATGACTAACTACAGGAATAGCTTTCTCACCCCTGTGATAACCTGCATAGGAAAAATCAGGCAAGATAGACTCCGTCCCATTTTTCTTTGCAGCAACAAAATCGTCCCACAACCTGCTTTGCTGTGAAAATACTGAAGTACTCCCCAGCAAACAGAGTATTAATAAAACTTTTTTCATGAATGTTCTTTCTTTAATAGTTCATACATTTCCTAAAGGCCTCTACATTAAACAAATCAATTGTAACGAATTAGATATTACTCCTACTTATTATCAAGCAGTGCAATTCTAAATTTTTATTTTTTAATGTCATCAGTAACAATTCGCTTGTATAATGATGACATTAAAATTTCTTCAATAGTTGAAATTTTCAAATCACAATTGAGAATTAACCATTACAATTTAATAAGCCGCCAATTTTTCATTCTCAGACTTCAGCAATCTCATTAATGCTTCTACATAATAATAATCAGCATAACTCAAGGGAACATCTATTTCTGCATTGTGCGGAATACTACCAACACTATGCTTCAAAATAAAATTACCATTAGCGCCTAATTTTGCTCTATACTCTTTAGAAGACAAATTCTTAAGAATGAACTGAGCTTCCTTCCTATAATCCTTTGTAGAATATCCATCTAACTCGATTAATGCAGAAGCAATAATAGAAGCAGCTGACACATCTCTCGGTTCGGAAGGAATCTTTGGCGCATCAAAATCCCAATATGGGATACAGTCTTTCGGCATTGCCTGGTCTGTAAAAATAAAATTTGCGATTTCTTCTGCTTTATCCAGATACTTTTTGTCTTTTGTATATCGGTAACAAACTGTGTAGCCATATAATCCCCACGCTTGACCTCGAGCCCATGCACTTTCGTGTGCGTAACCTTGTGCTGTTTGTCGACTTCTTACATCTCCAGAAATAGAGTCATAATCCACAACATGATAAGAACTGCCATCATTTCTAAAATGATTTTTCATTGTGGTATTAGCATGTGAAATTGCAGCCTTTTTATACTTGTCATCACCGGTTATATTCGATAATTCAAATAACAATTCAAGATTCATCATGTTATCGATAATTACAGGATATTGCCATCCACGTTTAGCTTGCCAACCAGAATTAACATTCCAAGATAGAATGCATCCAACTTTCGGATTAAATCTCGTTAGTAAAGAATTACCTGCATCAATCATGACATCTTTAGCATCATTATCACCTTCCAGCCTAAAATTATTCCCATAAGAACAATTAAATACAAAACCCAAATCATGATTCGTTGTTAAAAATCGATGATCACTATTTAAAGACTGAAGCTCTTTTGCATTATCCTTCCATTGGTTTGTATTTGTATATTCATACAAATACCAACAAGTACCAGGAAAAAATCCTTCGGTCCAATCAAATCCAGATTTTGCCCAATGCATATCACCTTTAGCTGTTAAAGCTCTAGGTATTTTATTTGCTTTAATGGCTTCCTCTCTCAACAATTCCGTCTGCTTACAAGCAAAATCTAAATTCTCTTTACAAAACTCTTTTGTACTTTGCTCACTTTGGCAACCAAAGGCAAAAACAGCTACTAGTCCTGCAATTAAATAATGTAAGGGTTGTTTCATTATCAACTTTTAATGATTTTATAATCGGCTTTCTATTTTTCTTTAATCTCTGAAACAAAACTAGAACTATTCAAACACACAAGCGTGCAGGATACTTCTTATTAAGGTTAATATTGTACACAATAACAAAAGCACACAGCCTTAGCTAATAGTGCATCAAAACACGTTTAGCTTGTACAATTTTATCCTTCTTGTGAACATTATTATACCCCATTAACTGCTTAAGTTATTTACTTTGTAGCTGTGGTTTAACCTGCGATTTTTAACACAAGTCCCCTCTTGTTTAAAGATCATTTTAGGATTCAATGAGATACACTAAAATGGCTAAATTCAAATAATAAGCATGGGCTTTTGATCCTTATTATTAAATTTGAAATTGATTAGCGATTAGTAAATAATTCATCGAATACACTAAAATGAACAAAGTCCTAATCAGCATCATTAAATATTGCCAAAACAAATTAATTAACGGTATGACTGCAAAAGCTAAGATCTTATTAGTTGGCTTGATATTCTTTTTCTTTACTGCAAAAAGTCAGCAAATCTCCTTCGATTATTTGGGTGTGAATGATGGTTTATCGCAAAACTCCGTTACCTGCCTAACGCAAGACAGCTTAGGGAGAATTTGGATTGGCACTCGAGATGGGCTTAATGTTTATGATGGCACACAGATAAAAACATTTAGACCTATAAGAGGAGATTCAACTTCTCTACTTGGACATTTTGTTAATTCTGTATTTTCCGATGCAAACGATTTATGGATTACCTCCAAGAGTGGTCTTTCTCGATTAAACACGATCAATCTAAAATTCAGCCGATATCAAAAAAAAGAAATCATATCAATAACCAAATTTAATAAGGAGATAATCGTAGGAACTCATCATGGAATATTCTCTTTAAATAAAGAAAATAAGTCTTTCAAAAGGAGAAAAGAAATCTTTAATGAAAACTTTATCATACGAACACTTTACCCCGATCGCTCTGGAGTTTTGTGGATTGGGACAGATCAAGGCTTGTTTGCCTATAATCCAGATAAAAAGCTTACGGAAAAAATCCTAAACACCAACACCACAAGCATTTTCACTGATTCTAAAAAACAAGTATGGGTTGGTACTGCTAAAAATGGAGTGTTCCTTCTAAATAATCAACGGAAACAGATTGCACATTTCCTTCATAGCGAAAAAGCCTCATCAATTGTGAATAATACCATTCGTGATATTAATGAAGATCCAAATGGTAATATTTGGATTGGAACTTTTCTTGGTTTGAGTGTCATTAACAACAACGCACATGCCATAACCAATTACACGAATAACAAAAATGACAATAACTCCCTGTCACACAATAGCATTTATTCAATATTACGAGACAAGCAGGGAAGTATGTGGGTGGGAACCTACTTTGGAGGTATTAGCTACTTCAATCAAGATTGCCAGCTGTACCAAGAATATCCTGTAATTGAACATGACGGATATGGGATTAGTTTTAATGTTGTAGGAGAAATGATTGAAGACAACAACAAAAACCTTTGGATTGCTACTGAAGGTGGTGGTATAGACTACTACGATCGCCAAAACAAGGTATTCAAGCATTATCGGCACAAAGAAGGACAATCCGGACTTTCTCATAACAATGTAAAGGCACTAGCATTCAAAGACAAGAACACTCTGCTAACGGGTACACATATGGGCGGAATAAATATTCTGGACATTAAATCAGGAAAATTCAAGAACCTATTAATCGATAGTGAAAATGACGAATCCATCACATCTAATATCGTAAATGAGATTATTGCTTATCAAAACATATTCCTCTTAGGTACAAAAAAAGGGATCGTTAAGTTTAATCCTATAACACTTCAATTTGCGCCATTTTTTGATAAGGATGAAAAATTTCAAATTCAGGAAAAATCAATTAATAGTTTATTGGAAGACAGCTTTGGAATCTTGTGGATAGGAACGGAAGAACAAGGACTTTTTTCTCACGATAGCAAGACAGGTGAAATTCGCGAATTTCAACCTTCCCCAAATGACTTAAATTCAATAAATGGAAATAATATTTCATGTATTTTTGAAGATCATCAGTTTCGCCTTTGGTTCGGAACACATGGAGGTGGCTTAAATCAATACATCAGAAACAAAGATCTATTTATAAATTACAATATGGCAAAGAATAATTTGCCAAGTGATTTTATTCAAGGAATAATAGAGTCTAGGTTTGGAAATTTATGGATTTCCACCTCAAAAGGATTATCTCGTTTTGATGTTGAAAACAACAGAATATATAATCATTCCTATCAAAATGGATTTCCGCTTAACGAGATTAACATAGGTGCTTTGTATTTGACCAGCGATGGAGAAGTTTTTGTAGGAGGCATTAATGGCTTGGTGTCATTTAATGAGGAAGAAATGCTAAATCGCTCTAATGATTTCAAACTTATTTTAACCTCAATAAGTGTTAATAATTCGGAAGTAAGACCTGGTGATCCTACTCAAATTTTAAGCAATGACCTTCCCTATACCGAAAAATTGATTCTTGAACCAGGGCAAAATGTATTCACCGTAAACTATTCTGCTTGTAACTACATCTCAACAAATCAGAACACTTACCAATATCAACTGCTTGGTTTTGATTCTGAATGGGTTAATGCTGGCGATAAAACAGCCATTACTTATACCAACCTGAACCCAGGAGAATACACCCTTCGTATTCGAGGCTTAAGTGGTGTTGAAGAAAATATAATAGACGAAAAACAACTTGTGATTCAGATTAACCCACCAATTTACAAAACCTGGTATGCAATTCTCACCTACTTCTTATTTGTAATTGGTATTTCCTGGTGGTTAAATCGAATTTATCGATCTCGATTAAAATTAGAAAACACCATTAAATTAGAGCAAAGGGAAAAGAATCAAATAAAGGAAATGAATCAATCCAAACTGAATTTCTTCACCAATATTTCTCACGAGTTTAGAACTCCCTTAACACTAATAACAGGCACAATAGAGTCCATATTAGAAGATAGTAAAACAAGACCTACTACCTATAAGAAACTCATCACAACACACAACAATGCCGTTCGTCTGAACAACTTAATTACGGAACTATTGGATTTCAGAAAACTAGAACACGGCAAAGTTAAGCTTAAAGTGAGTGAAAATGATTTGACAATTTTCTTAAACGAGATAAACCAATCATTTGTGCAATACGCGCAATATCATGAGATAAAATTAGATTTTAAATCTTCTTCAAATTTAGCTCTCTGGTTTGATAAGAAACAGTTGGAAAAGGTTTTTTACAATATCATTTCCAATGCTTTTAAGTTCGTAAAAGATAAAACGGGAAGCATCTCCATTTACATCACTGAAAATCAAAATTACATTGATGTTATTATTGAAGACAATGGTTTGGGCATGCCTGCTGATCAGGCAAAAAAAATATTCGATAAGTATTACCAAATTGACAACTTAGAAGCGAAAACCAACCGCCATGGTAGTGGCATTGGACTTGCCTTATGCAAGAACATATTAAAATTACACGACGGTCAGATTTTTTTGGATAGCGAAGAAGGTAAAGGAACTAAATTTACAGTACGCCTTAAAAAAGGAAATCGCCATTTTGAGGAGGCAGAATTCTTGTCTGAAGACAATTTAATAGATGATACTTCTGAGGTACCACAAACACTTTTGCTTGAGAATAAGGAAGAGATTACGGAGGAAGATCAATTACAGAAGCAGGCTCCCAGCCTCTTAATTGTTGAAGATAACCTTGAAGTTCAAAACATGTTATCCGATTTATTGGGTAAAATGTACAATATTATAATTGCTTCAGATGGAAATGAAGGAATCAATGCAGCAATTGAACATCAACCTGATTTGATCCTGTCAGACATCATGATGCCAAATCTTTCCGGTACGGAAATGTGTGCTAAACTAAAGCGAAATGTACAAACCAGTCACATTCCAATAATACTATTAACGGCAAAATCAGCAACGAAATATAAAATTGAAGGCTTGGAAACAGGTGCTGATGATTATTTAACGAAACCGTTCAACACCAAAATACTAAAGGCTAGAATTAAAAACCTACTGCAAAATCGAGTTTTACTTCAGCAAAAATTCAAACAAGACCCTAAAGCTGAAATAAAAGAAATAGCAACCAACGCTATCGATCAAAAGGTACTTAATTTGGCCAAAGAAATAGTAGAGCAAAATTTGGACAATACTGAATTTGACGTACAAGAATTTGCGAGAGAAATGGGCATTGGTAGAACCAGACTTTATGCAAAAATTAAAGGAGTAACCGGACAAACACCTAACGATTTTATTCTATCTACCAGATTAAAGAAGGCTGCAGATTTAATACTCACCAACCAAGAAGAAATGAATGTTTCTGAAATTGCCTACTCGGTTGGATTTAGTACACCACGCTACTTTAGCCGTTGCTTTAAAGAGCACTTTGGCATATCTCCTTCTAAATATGGCAAACCTACTTCTGAAACAGATACCAACATTAAAATATGAAAACCTTTACTCTCTTATTAATTCTTCTATCAACAATAGCGCAATTAAAAGGTCAAAATAGCAATACGAACGAATTTGAACGGCTTAAGCAATCAGAAGAGTGGCAACCAAAATTCAAGGATTCTGGTAGTGATAAATGGCAAAAAAAGTGGTTTCTTGATGGACTGCGTGCGGAGGTTTCAAATTCTCCCTACGGCATGTTATTCAGTGCAGGTCCAATTGCGTTTGATGATGCCTGTCACGCTGTTTTATGGACAAAAGAAAGCTTTGAAGGGGCTGTAAAGATAGAATATGAATACACCCGTACCGATACACAAACCAAGCAGGTAAATATTCTTTACATTCAGGCAAGTGGAATCGGTGAGCATCCATATTCTTACGATATCACCAAATGGAATCATTTAAGAATTATTCCTTCGATGAAAACCTACTTCAATAATATGAATGCCCTTCATATTAGTTATGCCGCATATAGCCAAACAAATGACGATAAAAAGCTCGATTATATTAGAGCTAGAAAATATCCTCGCATGGATGGTCAAGACTTCGGTAAAACAACAGAAATTCCACCTTCTTACGATCAAACAGGATTATTTATACCTGGCGAAACCTACAAAATAATCGTTATCAAAACAGAGCAGAAACTCTATTTCAAAGTGGTAGGAAAGGATACCTCTAAATTATTCTCTTGGGATCTGAAAAAAGGACAGTCGGTGCACAATGGAAGAATAGGCCTTAGACATATGTACACTCGATCGGCCAACTATAAGAATTTCAAAATCTATACTCGCAACTAGCCTATCAATAATCATATTCTCCAGTACTCTTAATTTCATATCCCTTATAACCACGACTATCTAAGATGCAAAATCAATCTCCCATTAGTATTGAAGAGTATTGCCCGTAGGGCATTTACGATTGTAATAAATAGTAAAATGCAAGCTTTACCCTGTAGGGGTTACACTTCTTCAAACAAATATCGTTCATCATAGTCCAATTCATATTTTCTTAGAATACGTATCCCCTACAGGGAATGAGTAATGATTTTTTTCTATTACAAACCTATAACTGCTACGCAGTATCGAATTCATACAATTATCATAAATCTACAAAAATGATTCCTTATTCCTGTTATACTATAATTGTATATGAATCCAAAGCATTGCCCGTGGGGCATTTACGATTGTAATAAACAATACTATGAAAACTAAAGCCTGTAGGGCTTACACGTATTCAAAGAAATATCATTCATATTTTCTTAGAATACGTATCCCCTACAGGGAATGAGTAATTATTTTCCGCTCTGTCAATCGTATTACTGCTACGCAGTATCCAACTCATATAACTATCATAAATCTACAAAAATAATCCCTTATTCCTGTTATACTACAATTGTATATGAATCCAAAGTATTACCCGTAGGGCATTTACGATTGTAATAAACAATACTGTGAAAACTAAAGCCTGTAGGGCTTACACGTATTCAAAAAAATAAAAGCGCAAAACCAATTCTGGTTTTGCGCTATTCCTTTATGCTTTGTCTCGTCCTGAGCTAGCTTTGAAAAATAGTAATAAGCAAGTCTATTTAGAAGTATATAATTCCTCCAGCCATTCTTCTGCAACTGATGCCCAATGCGGTGCTCCCTTTCGGCTTAAGCCCATGCTGTATCCATGTCCACCATGAGGATAAAGATGCAGCGTAGCTTCAACGCCATTTTTTAGAAGCGCTTGGTAAAACCGAATGGAATTCTCTACCGGCACAGCACCATCATCGCCCGAATGAAGCAGAAAGGTAGGTGGTGTCTCTTTAGTGGTTCTTAATTCGTTAGAGAATTGAGCCATTAAAGTCTCGGAAGGATTAAGGCCAAGAAGCTTATTTCGTGAACCATTATGTGTTATGTTCTTTTGCATACTAATTACCGGATAAATCAGCATCATGAAATCAGGACGAAGCTTTTCTTCATCAATGCTGTCTTTTCCTTCGTAATAGGCTTGTTTAAAATGAGTGCCCAATGTTGATGCCAAATGACCACCAGCAGAGAAACCAATTACTCCAACCCTGTTTTTGTCGATATTATAACTATCTGCATGATGACGAATATATCGTATCGCGCGCTGTGCATCTTGTATAGGAGCCTCATATGAAACCTGTACTGATTCGGCCTGAGGCATTCGGTATTTTAGCACAAAAGCTGCAATTCCCTTACTATTAAACCACTTGGCAATATCGGTTCCTTCCCAATCATATGCTAATCCGCTATAACCTCCTCCAGGACATATTAAAATCGCCATGCCATTCGCATTTCTCTCCGAAGGTAAGAACACTTCTAGAGTAGCTTCTTGTACATTTTGAATAAAAATGATATCTCTTCGCTCAGTATCTTCCTTACCTAAAGCGTTTTGAAAATTAGGAATATTTCCCTTTTGCCAAAGGGGGAAAGTTGGGCTTTGGGCTCGTAAATTCACACTCGAAATTAAAATAATTAAACAAATGATTAGTTTTCTCATAATTAATGGCATAACATATTTTGTGTTCTATGGCTTTGCAATCTCTCGGCTCCTATTTTCCCCATTCGATCTCTCCCTACTCTTTCGTGAGTAATACCTCAGCACTTAATCCATCTCTACACTCAAATTCGATTACGGTTTTATTCTTTTCATCCGATACAATCTTAGCCTTCTTCTCCTCGGCAGTTTCCATTTCTTTTAACTGCTTTTCAATTGTCCACTTACCATTTAAAGTAAGCTGAACTTTCGTAGATCTACTTTTCCAGAAGAACCATTCTCGCTCGTATACTGACAATTCGCAACGAGATCCATCAGGCAATAAATCGTCCTGTCCATCGTAAATGTTTAAATCAGGATCGGCAACAGAAAGCACCAACTTCTTCCCTTCTTCTTTCACCATAAAAGTAGCTTGTTTATTTACTTTTGCAACCAAACCATTTCGAAAAGCTGCACCTTGCTTTGCATAAACCGCATAAGCTGTAGCCTTTTCTTTATTTAAGCGAACAATGTGAGCTTCACTATCCTGTTGAATAATCTGAACTGGTTTATGCTTACCTGCCATTTCTTTCGACAATGCATTCATTTTAGCTGCGTTAACATCTGCCATTAAAATGTAGTTGTAAGAAGCATTTTCAGGAGCCTTTCCATGATTGATATAGGCTGTGGCAAAATTTCCACTTACCTCTTCTTTGTCATTCTTATCAGGATTAGATTGCGCTGATCTTTTCAAAACTAATTCGGAATTTTGCCCAATTGATGAAATGTAAAAACCAGTATTTCGGCTATCGATCATCCATGCCGATTTTAACTTATTGTGCTTTTCGGTATAAGGAAAGTCCGAAATTGCTCCTTTCTCACCAATTACTGTTGCTGTTGCCTCTCCCTTTAAATGCGTTTGAAAAAGAGTCGTTTCTACTTCGTAATCCAAATCAGATTTAATATCTGTTCCTAAACAAACAACTTTATCTCCAACAAAGAAATAGGTTTTTTTACCTGTAAAACCTTGCAAATTAAACTTATCGTGACCTTTAAACTGAAAAGCATAAATACCACAAGCATACGATGTTGAAACGCCACCAGAAAAAGCCTGATCGCTAAACAAATACTCTCCTCCTTCATCGCGTACTTGCCCTGGATCTGTTAGCATTTTATCGTATGGCAAGTTCACCGATGTAACCCCAGGCCAACGATGCCAATCATAACCCTTATGCCAAATTTTATTCTCAGGCGATGTACTGTCCAGGTTCTTAGGATAAACAACATCTAAATAGCCATTTGCAATAAACAAAGGATACGCAAAAAAAGATTTTCCCCAACTTTCGAACGGATACACATATTTACTATGTGCACGAATGGTAATCATGTAATTATCCTTATTTCTATTGGCAGCTACACAAGTGTATGGATAGATATTACAAGCCGAATAGTCATATTTCTGATTTGTTTTTCTTGCAGCATCAATCTTTTCTTTCCAGAATTTATAATCTGCCCTATCCGCCTTACTTTTCAGCCTCAAATCATCATACAATGCTGCCATTTCTTCATCAAATTGATTTGCTGCAAGAGCCAACATTGCAGGAATCGGATAGAATTGCTTCGGCAATTTATACGTATTGAATCGTATGTTTGAAAAGGCATTTGGGCTTTTAATCGCATCGGTAAACATCTGATGCATATAGGTCTTGGTCACTTTTCTCATTCGAAGATATGCTTCCTCGCTTGCTTCAAAAGAAGTTCCAGAAAGAATATACATCGTTGAAACGGCACCATTAATAGCTCTGCCTCCATAACCAAAAGCATGACCTGCATGATGAAATACAGTACCATCGGGTTTGAAACACTCATCTAAAGCTTGTGCATATCCTGTGTACACTTTCGAGAAATAAGTTGTAAAATGCTTTAAATCTCTTGCCTTTTCAGGAGCATCAGCTTGTAAAAATGCAGTTATCAACTTAGGCATTAGTAGGCCTTGAATTTCATCGGCGTTACCAGCAATACGTCCTTCACAATTGTACACTACATTCTCATTATACACTTGATTAAATGCATACATCCAACGACAAACCTCATGTGCCTTTTCTAAACGATTGTGTTTTTTTAGCACATCTCTCATAATAAACATGGCAGGGCCATATTCTTTAATATTGTATGAATAATGATGAATCCATCCTAAGCCTGCACCATAATCAAACCCTTGATCAACCCCATAATCAAAGAGATTGATAAACATTTCTTCCAATTGCTCCTTAAGCTTCGCGTTTTCGCTATAGTAATACAGATTAGAAATATCACGCAAGGCATAATTAAAGTCATGACGCCATCTTTTCAAGCCTTTGTATTTCTCGTCCTTTGATAATTTCAATTCCGTAAAATAGTCATTCATGATATGCTGATAGATCAAGGGACGACCATAAATACGATCCCCTTCCCGAACGATCTCAAAAGAGTCATATGCCTTCTTTATTTTATCGAAATCATCATCAGTATAATTAGACCTGTTGTACTCGGGCCAGTAAATATCCTTAATTTGTTTCTCAACTTTACGAAAATCAGCAAGAACATCATCGGTCATTTCTTCTAACTGAAATGTTGGTTTGTATTTGCTAAACTCTAATAGCAAATGTGGGTATTGTGCCACCAAACGAGGATGTTGATCAATCTCTGGAAGTTGGGGATTGGGGCCAACAGTACGAGAATTCATCGTTACAGACATCCCAAGCATATCCAAATAGAAGGTTCCTGAACCAGTTGCTGGTGCATTTATCGTCATTCTATTCATATCTTCTTCAGGTGTGCCTCGCATATCTCCACGATCAAAACCAATGGCAATACTTCTCCAACCTTTAAAATTAAGGTTAAAGTCAAATTCGCAATCTACATCTTCATCCTTTCCAAACTGAATACGCATTCTTTGTTTTGTTGGCTTTTCGTTATAAACCCACATAAAAAACCCACGAGCAGGTTCCAAAATAGGATTTGTTTCCGATCCTCCATGTCCATTATTTAGCTCTAAATCATAGTCTTTAAAAATGCGTTGTTTGTGGTATCCAACCGGCGAATTGAAAATAATTTGATCGTTTCCTTTCCATTCCCATTTCATAGATTGATAGCCATGTTTCATCCGATTCTTAGCTATGGAAACCGGCTTACCTGTTGCCGACAATCCTTCGGGAATTCCCTCTTCGAAACTTTCCATGATTTTTGCAGGAGCCTGCAATGCTTCATTTGCTTTCTGAGCAAAATTTTGAATAGTAGTGGAAATAAATAGACCCACTAGTAGTAGCTTTAATCTCATTGTATCCGTTTTTTTAAAGTACTGTAATATTACACATTTCAAATTTCACTTATTTAAAACAAACATAGGGTTACAATTATTCACAAGTAAAGCACTTATCATACAGCAAAAGTGCTAGCATTTGACTTATACAACTAACCAATAAAGCTTTAACAGTAAAACTGATGTGAAAAATCAGAACAAAAAAGTACCGGAACCAACCCAATGTTTCCGGTACACCCTAAAGATGCCGAAAGGCATCTCGATCCATAAATCAAAAACTAAACTTAAACAAAATCGATTTATTCGCTTGCGCTGATTTCTTCAACAACATCCTTACCAGAACGGCCCGCACGTTGCATCACAATTGCATTGGTTTCTTCCGATACAATGTTTATTTCTTTTGCCAATAGCTGATAAGCAGGCTCTACATTTAAATCGCACATCACATCCAGATATTTAAAGAACGACTCTAACTCTTTTCTAATCTCTTTACACATCTCACCACTAATCTCCTCATTCCGATCTAATTTTGCAGTTTTTCTTGCCTTAACAGCTTCCGAAAAATCATTTTCTGCATTTTCCAACTCGCTCATCCATACCTCTCCGCTTATGTCTTGCAAACATTTGCTTAAAAAGCTACTGTCCTTTATTTTTCCCAATAAAGCACCCAAAATAGCCGATTCCTCTAACATCGGTAAACGAGTAATGCCACTACCATAACTGTCTATTTCGTTCAGAATTGCCTTACCTGCATCGCTAACAGTAGCATCTAAACGCTTCGAACAAGCCTCAGCGAAAGTTGCAAAGGCAATCATTGCCTGATCTCTTCTACTGTCGCATTCATTAACGTCTAAGGTTAGCAACTGTGTGTTTACTTTCTTACCCGATTCTTCAAGTCTGATTTTCGAATTTTCAATTCTACTTTTAAAAGGTTCTAGGGTAAGATTTTCTGTAATTGCATCTAATATTAAACTATAAACACGAGCTGTAAAAGTTAAGTACTCCGCAATGCGCATGCGGTAAAACAATGGA
>JADGFH010000023.1:0-2988 GCA_016743925.1 Labilibaculum sp. | reverse complement strand
TGGATACCTAATCATGAATTTTAATTTTTTGATTAATATTACTGCTATCTAAATTAACTTTTTACTGAAGAACATAAAACTTTTTTGTTGTTTATTTTGTTCCATAGGACAAAACCGCCTCAAAAACATTCCTCCACTCTTTTCCTGACACTTACCAAACACCAGCAAAACATAAGCACTCCTCCACTCTTTCCTCTTATTTACATTCAAACTAAACAATAACAAAGGCCATTTTTTCCTGACAGATACCTGTTCCATCGTTAAAAAAATACAATCTCGCAGGCGTGTGAGCCCTCCCCACACTTTTGTGGTGATGCCCTGCACTGCTGCGAGCCCGCTCCCGAACATTTTGCTGACCTCTCGCACCGGTGTTAGATAGCGCCACACTTTTGCTTTGGCCTCTAGCACCACTGCGAGACGAACCAGTAAGTTTACGAAGCCTTCTCGCAAGGCTGCAAGCCTCAACCGTAAAATTACGAAGCTTTCTCGCACCCGTGCGAGAAGCGCCCAAAACATTACTGACAGGGCAAACACCCGTGCGAGAAACACTCACCGCATTTCCGGCAGGGCAAACAGTAGATGCAGATACCGCCCACAACATTACCGGCATAGCAAACAGCTCGTGAACACACAGCCAGCAATTTTACAATATGGGTTCGCAGGCATGTGGAGGCTCGGCTGAATTTGCGGGTGGGGCTTGGGAGTGGTGTGGTTGGGGTTCGTGGGAGTTTGGTGTATTACTACACATCTGGATAAGTTTTCAATAATTTCAACATAGGATATTAAGTTGAATAAAACACTTAACATTTACATTGATTTTGATTGGTTTTTTTTACTTTTGAAATTACATTAATCAAATAGAACTAATTCAAAATAAGATTAGAATTAAAATCATGAAAGAGTTAATAAAAACACTACTTACAACTCCAACAGAAAGATTAAAAAATCCATTTATTGGAACATTCATATTCGCATTAATGGCCCTTAACTGGAGACCTATTTTATATATGTCCTCTTCTAAATCAACTATTCTTGAAAGAATCACCTATATAGACAAAAACTTTATCTCCATTTACAATCAACTTTGGCTACCTCTTCTTCTAGCCATATTTTACATTGTGGCATTACCATACTTGACGCTATTATTTGAAAGATTAACACGGAAAGCTGTAATCGATAGAAAAGAAAATCAATTATCTCTCAAGCTTTCTGATTTAAAATCAAACCAAAAAACTGCAGAACAAGAAAGTATTTTAGAAAACATTAAAGCAAATTACCGAGATAAGGCCGACCTAAACAAACAAATTGAAGAATTAAATAAAAAATTAAAAAACAATAACATTACTATAAAAGAGCTGGAATCAACAATTGAAGGATTAAATCATGAAATGGAAACTTTCTCTTCAATGCCTGGGCCTGTAAGTAATGATCAGCCACAATTTGACGATACATTATCATATACCGAGGAATTCGAAAAATTTAAAAAATCAGATTTATATCCTTTTTTCGGAGAAATTGGCACAGCGATTAGCCGTAAGAAAACTTTCCCTAAAAATACAACAGACATTGTCAAAGAAAAGTTTAAATACTCAGGATTGCTAGAAGAAATTTATGATGATGAAAGTAAAGATAACTATAACTATTTCACAGTCAAAGGGAAACATTTTTGGAAAGAATATTTAAATGGAATAAAAATCACAGAATCACAAGAAGCGGAAGATGACGACTTACCTTTTTAATAAAAATATAGCATACTCCATAAAAACAAAAGCCTAACAATTCACATTGTTAGGCTATCTGGTAATTATCTCCAAGTTATTTAATAACCTTTACTCCTTTGTCATCAATAATGTAATCTATTATTATCTCATGCTTTTTCATATTTTCAAAAGGCGTGAGTACAAGTGTCTCTTTCGCATACACATTTCCAAATGCATCGAGGGTGCCGAATATCACAGAATAAGTCTCCGTTGTTTCCTTTGGGCTTTCTTTTATTTCTAGCATATCCTCTTTTGGAGCCAAGAACAGTGTCCCTTCATCATCAGTAAACGCCAAACACGCCTTAAGCGTTCCATCTATTGATTGATATTTTGGCTTTAAACAAACTGCATATTTTTCGTAATCTATATCGGCTCTTTCCATCACGGTAAAATTAATGGAAATATTTCATTAGCTATGGTTCGAATTTAAACTTTTCAACAATCTACCATATGCTATTCCGACGCAAACGCAAATTGCTTTTCAAATCTATTTTCTACTTGCGTCGGTACTTACGGTCCCATTAATATCCCAGGGTGGCATTCGCTGGGCTCATTTACCCCGGGCTATTATATTTGAGCCCTTCAGGCTCTAGAAAAAAATATCGAGCTGTTTTAAATAAGCTTTGAGCTTCAACTCTTCAAGCTTCCACAATCTACTTTATGCTATTCCGACGCAAACGCGAATTGCTTTCCAAATGTTTTTTCTACTTGCGTCGGCACTTACGGTCACATTAATATCCCAAGGTGGCATTCGCTCTGCTCATTTACCCAGGGCTATTATATTTGAGCCCTTCAGGCTCGAGAAAAAGATAGAGTTGCTTTGAATAAGCTTAATGTTTCAAATTTCATCTCTGTGTAACTCGGTGATCTCTGTGGTAGCTTTTAATTTGAACATCGGAGTCCACTATTGCATTCCAAATGTTTTTTCTACTTGCGCCGGTACTTACGACCACATTAATATCCCAGGGTGGCTTTCGCTGTACTCATTTACCCCGGGCTATTATATTTGAGCCCTTCAGGCTCAAGAAAAAGATAGAGTTGCTTTGAATAGGTAAGAATGCAATCTTTCGAGGATTTGACATTGAGTCCGGAGATCGGAACCCGTTTAGTGAAGAGAGCGTTAAGAACTAAAAGCTGTTTGAGTGTAGCGAGTTCTTTTTATTCACATATAAATTTCATAAATAGGAGTTCATGATCTCACAAGTTCGGTAGTTTAGCAATTGAACTA
>JADGFH010000022.1 GCA_016743925.1 Labilibaculum sp. | reverse complement strand
GTCCCATGGTGTAATGGTAACACTCCTGTTTTTGGTACAGGCATTTAAGGTTCGAGTCCTTATGGGACAACACAAAAAAAGCTTCGAAATTATTTCGAAGCTTTTTTTATTTCATTTTATATTGAACAATCAAGAAAACCAAAAACCTTGTTCTGATTCTTAAAACTTGACACTTTTTACTTTCTTCTTGTTACTTGGGACTTGATGCTTATTTCTTAATCCAATACCTTTTCAAACTTAAAACTACCTGATACTCCTTGATCATCTAAACTATCTCCTTCAATCGTAGTTTCATTAATCAACATCCCATCCCAAGAATCCAATTCGTATCTAATTTCATAGTCGGCATGAATAATATCGTACTCGGTTGCTTTTAAACGAATTCGATTTAAAATAATTTCTCCCTCCAATTCTTCCTGAATCATGAAAGTGTCCGTATCATCTACATTTTCCGAAAAAATGATTTTTCCGCTTAATTTTCGACCTTCTTGCTTCAATAAAAGCTCTCCTTTGGCATTTCCGTAGCCATAATCCTCCTCATAAAGCCATTTTCCGGTTAATGATTCTATTTTTTTTTGCTCCATTATTTTCCTCTTTCAAATTGACAATCAGAATATTTACAATATCATTATACTAAGAACAAAAAAAGCTTATAAACTTTTTTGCATTTTTTGGTTTTAGCTACGAAATATTTCACTTATATTTGCAGCGTCTTAGTCAATAAATGACGGACAATTGATTGTCCCATGGTGTAATGGTAACACTCCTGTTTTTGGTACAGGCATTTAAGGTTCGAGTCCTTATGGGACAACACAAGCTTCTGATTTTATCAGGAGCTTTTTTTATTTTATAACAAAATCAGTAAAGTCCTGATCTGGTAAATTACAAATAAAAACATCCTTCACCTTGGCCCAATCTGGTCCTTTTCTACACCACTCACAAAACAATTCAACAGCTAAGTTTGTTCCAACAACTTCGGCATAAACTGTGCCATCCGACTGATTTTTCACAAACCCCCTAACACCAAAACGATTCGCAGCATCCTTGGCGTGATACCGATATCCGACATTCTGTACTTTACCCGACACTTCAATACTTACCGATTTCCCGTCCATTTTATTACTTTTTTTACAAGATAGGAAATTAAACAAATGAGAAATTAAAAATTAGCAATTAATAATTCATCTGCCTTACTGTATGCATTCCACTTAATTCTTACTATAGCCCGATACTTTCTCCCTGAGTCTTTTTACTTTACTCCTTCTCTCTTTTTCTTTGATACTTGAAACTTGGATCTTATTCAATACTACCGAGCTAAAGCACGGAGCAAATCATGGCTATAGGAACTTTTTCCTTTACACTTTCTCCTTTTTCCTTGAATCTTGATACTTTTGCTCCATGATCAATTATCACGAACCTTTATTTAGACCGCCTAGCGAAGCACACTCCCTAATTCTACAAGTAAGTTTAGGATGTGCCTGGAACAAATGTGCCTTTTGCGAGATGTACAGCAGCAAAAAATTTTCCATCCGTAAGGAAGAAGATGTATTTGCGGACATCGAGTCTATGTCACCCTATGCAAATAATTACCGTAAAGTGTTCTTGGCCGATGGAAACGCCATGGTACTTTCTTTCGATAAGCTTTTGCGAATATTGGATCAATTGAATGCAACTTTCCCACGCTTAACTCGTGTTTCGGCTTATGCCATACCAAAAGACATAGCAGCCAAAACAGACGAAGAATTACAAGCCTTGGCTGCTAAAGGTCTTAAATTACTGTATGTGGGCATTGAATCGGGCGATGATGAATTGCTTGGACGAATAAATAAAGGGGAAGATTTTGCCAGCACTAGCCATGCCTTAATACGTGCAAGAAAAGCCGGCATTAAACTTTCCGTGATGATTCTAAATGGCCTAGGTGGCAAAAATTATTCTCAGCAACACGCCATTAACTCAGCCAAAGTGGTAAACGAAATACAACCAGAATTTCTTTCGACACTGGTTCTTAGCTATCCTTATGGAGAAGAACACTTCACTAAAAAGTTCGATGGCGAATTTATTCCCTTAAACACTATCGAGCTAATTGCCGAAATGAAAGTCTTTATCGAAAACCTGGAATTAAACCAATCTATTTTCCGTAGCGACCATGCCTCCAACTATCTTATTTTACGTGGTAACTTCCCACGTGACAAACAAGAAATGCTGAATCGTATTAATACAGTTCTAGATGATCCGGCAAACGCTCAGTTACGACCGGAGTGGATGAGGGGACTGTAGAAACATAATTAGTATTTTTATAAAAAGTTATTTTTACATATTACAAATAAGGGTTAAGTAGTTTATCGTTTTAAAAAAAAACTGATATTTAACGTAACAAAACTTAACCCAAAATGATAAAACACACCTTACTTCTATTTCTGATCTTTATTAGCATCCTGTCTAAAGCACAGGAATACCGTGGACAATTAATTGATAATGATGGAGAAAGCAAAGAAGTATATTTTCTTGATCCATACAAGAAAAGCAATTACGAATTCATTTTATATTTTCGTTATGGCCATCCAACACAACTATACGCCTCTAATTATAGACGAGCGATATTCTCAGATGACCTTATTTACACTTCAATAAAAGTTGAAGAATCAATTGAAAAAGTTTGGGCACGACTACATTTTGAAAATGATTTAATCAAACTGTATTTGAGACACAATAAGTACTATCTGGAGATTAATAATCAGATTATAGATATTAGTAAATTTCAAAATTTAGAATCAATTCAACTTCCCGATCAGCTTAAAAAGCAATGGAAACAAGCGCTAAAAAGTTCAAAGTTACTTCCATTTAAAAAAGTCAAAACGGTTTTAATAGAATACCACAAGCAAGAAAAAATTAAGTATAATAGTTATTTCAACACACGTAAATCCAGTACAAATATTGAAGTTGGACTTGGTCTAGATATCTCCAAAGCAAATATTAACAAATCAAAAAATGAACAAATAGAAATAAATATTATTTCACCACGCTTATTTGCAAACTACCGTATTTATTTACCACGAGTTATGAAGAATTCTTTTGCAAGCGTTGGCATTAGCATACAAAAACACAGCGTAGAAGAGGATGTGCATAAATCGTTTACCAATAGCAACAACTATTATGAATCGGAGATTAATTTTCTTCAAGTGGCGATCCCATTATCCTTTAACATGAAGGTTGCATCGCTAAACAAGTTCGATATTTATGCTAAAACTGGAGCTAAAATATATTTCAACATTGGTGACAATGGATCTCTAAATGCAGAATACAAAGCAGATAATATTGTTAGACCAGAGTTTCACAAACTGCAACTTGCAAAAAAAACAAGTTTAGCACCTATTGTCGGTATTCTTATCGATAAGAAATTTGGAAAACATCAATTCAGTCTCTCACTTCAATACGAACACTATATGGAAAGTGGAGCCAGCTCAATTGAAATACCTGAGATTGTGTTCAACAATTCAGCAATTACTATTGGTTTAGCTATGAAATTTTAACCTGTCCGAAAATGAAAAAATATATCTTATTTAGCCTATCTATATTTATTTGTTTCCTTGCTTGTGATAAAGAGGAAGCAAACAGACCATATGCACGTATTAGAACATTAGGTGTTCAAAACATTAATCGAAGTGGAGTTACCATATCAGGAGAAATTTACAATTCAAAAGATTTAAGCATTGAAGACCATGGTTTTGTATACAATTTAAAATCTATATCATGGCCTGTAAATTCAGATGAGAAGATCCATGTTGAAGCTAACTTTGAAAAGGAATCATTAGGTAGCAAAAATGGAGATGGAATTTTTGAAAGCACTTTAACAAGAAACCTGATAAAGGATACAACATATACGGCAAAAGCTTATGTATTAAGCAATGGTATTACCACATACAGTGAAGCAATTGAATTTGAAAGCGAGGGAGGAATTGCACCAGTAATTTCAAAAATTGTTCCAGACACAGCTTTCTATGGAGATACAATTAATATTGTTGGAAGTAATTTTAGTACTCAAACTCGTTACAACAAAATCTTCTTTAATCAATTAGAAGCTAAAATTGTGCATTCTTCTGACACATTAATTAAAACAATAGTACCTGAACGTGATTGGAGATGGAAGTCTAAATCAAAAATCAGAATAGAGTTAGGAGATTCTAAAATACAAAGTTTTCCTGATTTTTATATTCTTTCTCCAAAAATTGATTCTGCATCTACCAAAATTATTGTTTCTGGAATGACTGTCGAAATTTACGGTAGTAATTTTAATGATCTTTATGGATTATATGTCGATATCAATCAACCATATACTGCCGATTATAAGAAAATTTCCGACTCTTTGATAACAGTAAAAATCCCTTATAATATTTCCCTCGGCAAGATTTCTATTAAGTATTCTCATTTATCAGAAACCATAACTATTCCAGATTTTTTCGAGAGCACAAAACCAATAATTGAATCGGTAAGCCCCTTGAAGGTTTGGATGGACACCCTCATACAAGTAAAAGGACCTTACGTTGGGTATCTCCGTTCTCTCCTTAGTCCTTTCGGAACACAAGAAAAAATAAATGACAGCCTTGTTCAGGTTAAAGTAAAACAAGTACCATCTTCCAATAAAATTTCAGGGTATTATAATGGTGAATATATTGTTGCAATAGATTCTATAGAATGGCTGCCTCCAATTGTCACATCTGTCAGCCCATCTATAGCCTACAATGGTGATAAAATAACGGTATCAGGCGAAAGGTTTTTCGAAGGTTTACGAGTTGATTTTGGCGATGACAAAGTTAGAACGAGTTATATTAATGAAAACACTATAGAGTTTATTGTACCTCGAATTAATTCAGGTAAACACCCCATAGAACTAATTTATTCAAATAGAAAATTTGACGTACAAGAAAATATTTCTTTTGAAATACCCGCAATTACAATCACTAATGTTAGTCCATCAAGTGCAAAACGTGGAGATATAATTGAAATTTCTCTCGAAAATACGAACCCAAGCGAATATTTTTCAGCTTATATTGATGGACAATGGGCAGATGTTGTTGAAGTTAATGAAACTAATATTCGTGCTAAAATTGGTAATGATATTCTTTTATCCGATTATCCTTCTGTTAAAGTCAACAATGGTGGGAGAACAGATAGATTGGGAATGGCCCTACAATCAATGGAACCATGGGAACATATTATGGAAATCGAAGATTTTCATGTACGTTATTCTGCCATTGCCTATCCTAACAATATTCCTGTAATGTTGACAAGAGAATATTATTATGAAGACTATGTTCTTCTGCAATACAATGAAACATCTAACAATTGGGATAAAATTGCAACATATGATCTAACAGGAACCTATCCTTATGTGATGTCGAAAGATGATATGATGTATTTTGTTAGCCATGATGAAGACAGCGAGGCCCGGAAAATCACCAAAATCGAATCCTATTCTACTTCTAAGATGGAATGGAAAGATGAAGGTTCATTCTTTTACGAAGGAGAACCCAATGATTTAATTGCATTTTTAAAAGAAGATAAAATTTATGTAGGAGATAAAACTGTAATGAAATCATTTGATCTAGGCAATAAAACATGGGAAGATAAAACAATTGTTCCAACCGATGAATATATACCATACAATATCACTTCATTCGTTATAAATAACCGTTCCTATGTTCGATTTAGTAATGATGATAAAACCAATGACGATTCTAATTCTGAATTTTGGGAATATGATACCGATAATGATAATTGGAAATACATTCCAGGCTGTCCTTTCTACGAAAGCTACAGTTCTACGTTCTGTAACGACAATCAAATGGCATATTGCACAATTGTTACAAACAGTAGTTCAGAAAAAGATCTTTGGGCATTCAATACAAATAACTATACCTGGGAAAAATACCTTCCTCCAGCAGAAAGGTGTAACAGTACTTTATCATTTACTCACAATGGATTTCTTTATTATGGATACAGCGACGGATACGGTAAAGGTCTAGATATGAGTCGAACAAATATTAATGATCTGATTAAGTTAGAAGAATAATAAAAACCTAATAATTGGATCAATCCCAACTTCTACCAAGTTGGGATTTTTTCTTTTTCCTCATCAGTAAATCTGTAGCATATTGTGTCCTAATGCCAATCCCCCGCTCTCTTCTAAAAGAGAGCTTCAAATTAATGAAACTCTCTTTTATGGTTTTACCAATCTCTTTTTGAAATCAGGTAACATTTAGTAAGGGTAATGCTATTTAAAATCCATCGGTGTTCTGTTAATCCAATTTCCTCTGGTAAAATCAGGAAAATACTGAGGTGCACTTCCTTGAGCAATAGATGCTTCTGAAAGTGGGGTTATTGAACTCCATGCGGCAGCATCGTAAACATCTAACACGGGTTGACGTCTTTCTTTAACGGCATTAATAAATTCGCGGGTTACAAAAAAGTCCATTCCTCCGTGACCTGAACCAGCCGCTTGTTCCTCATATTTTTTCCACAATGGATGATCGTATTTATCCTGCCAAGCTTTAAAATCATCCCAGCCATGTCCTTCTGTTTGCCCTTCGACATGAATACGTCTGGTACCATAATCAAAATCTGTTAAACCATCCGTTCCTTGCACTCTAAATCCTAAAGAATAAGGTCGTGGCAAATTACAGTCGTGGGTTACAATAATGGTTTCGCCATTGGTTGTTTTAATGGTAGAAGTTATCACATCGCCTTGCTTCCATGGTAGTTTTGCACTAGGATGATCCTCCCCTCCTTGTTCCTGAATATAATCTTTTAAGCCAACAGCTTTCGATGCAGTTGAGGTAAGGTAAAGGAATCGGTTACCTCTGTTTACATCCAACATGGCAGCAATAGGTCCAATACCATGCGTTGGGTACACATCGGCATTTCTTTTTAATGAATGCTGAGTTCTCCAACGTGCTTCGCCATGTGCACCTTCACCAAACTTTAAATCCTTATTGAACTTCACTCCCAATAAACTATGAAGGTATCCACATCTTGCATGTACAATTTCGCCGAACAATCCCTGTTTTACCATGTTCATTACTGCCATTACATCACGACGATAATTCACGTTTTCAAGTATCATACAAGGCATACCCGACTCCTCCGATGTATTTACCAAATCCCAGCATTCTTCTATCGTATTTGCTGCAGAAACCTCCACAGCTGCATACTTGCCCGATTTCATTGTTTGTACCGCCATTTTGGTGTGCCAAAGCCAAGGAGTAGAAATAATCACACCATCAATATCGTCGCGTTGCAACAAGTTTTCATAGGCATGCTCACCTTCCGTATAAGCAGTTGCTTCTTTTTTGCCAGCATCAACCAGCATTCTTTGCGAGATTTCTATCGCTTTAGGATCAATATCGCAGATTGCTGTAATTTGTACACCCTCCGTATTCGCTGCTCGCTTTAGATGGCCGCGTCCTCTTCCTCCTAAACCGATAAAAGCGATATTAACTTGCCCCGATTCTTTCTTTGTTGATTTATTTGATTTAGCCTTTACTATTTGCGGTGCAAGCGCAACTCCTGCACCCACTATACCTGCTTTTTTTAAAAAATCTCTTCGACTTGAACTCATAACTTTATCTATTAATTTTAATAAACTAAGCTAAAAATAGTTCACACATGGGGAATATTAGGGGGTAATAAAGGGGGGAACGGCAAAGAAAATTTCATAATTAATTACTTTAGCTCTGCTACAATATCCTGATATTGAACAGGAAAAGACTCACCATAAAGAGAGGTGTAATTTTTAGAGAAACCTTCATACTCATTTTTAGCCTGACCATGTTTCCCAGCCGAAGAAAATTCCTTAATTAAAATGTACAATGCATTTTCATTTAAATGATCAAAAAGGAGCATCGTTTTTGCTAATTTGATCTTGTCCTCAGATCGATTTTTCATTAGCTGACTTCCATGGATTTTTATTAGTAAATCGATCACCTCCTCAGCCATTTTATTTTTATAATCATCTAACCATTCTGCATGAATATTCTGAAGTATATTTCCCTGATTAAGCAGGAACAATACCTGATGTACATATCGTAAATCAAGTGCTGTTTTTGCTAATTGATCTTCAACAATTGTCTTAATTTTATTATATTCTACAAAGTCAACAAATATATTCGAGTCGATTTCTACATACCATCTCTTTTCATGGTACACCATCTCTATTCCTTCGATTACACCAAGTGCTTTTCGTAATTTTTTAATGTTTGCACGCCTGTTTTCTTTAGCCTTATCCTTTGGAGCTCCAGGCCAAAAAGTATCCGTCAATTTAGCAACACTAACCCCATTATCACATTGGTGTGCATAAAGAATAATAAAGGATAATATTTGTCGCAACAAGGGAGAAAAACCTGAACTGATATCTTCTTGATCTTTCGATTTTAGGGTAAACGTTCCAAACAAACTAAGCCTATTCTGTTCCGAATTGTGCCTCATCAAATCGTCATCATTTGAATCCTGCCCTTTAGTCGTAGAATCTGTATTTTTGTTATTAGTAGGCTGCTTATCATTAACCGACTGAGCGTGTTTTTTCTTTAAATACACAAAAACAAGCAACAGGACAACTACGATGGCAATCAAGAAGGCATAATTATGTGTCCTTTTCTCCTCCAATTTAGAATGATATAATTTGGCTACTTCATCAGCAGATAAACCTCTATTCCAAATTTTCAATTCATCTATGCCTCCATAAAATTGCTCTCCCCACACATTATTTCCAATCACTAAGGATTGACTTGAAGCATTAATTTCTGAAGTAATTATTTCATTTTCTTTATTTCCATTGATATAAAACTGAACCGTAAAATCAGGATGAAAAACCACTACAATATGATTCCATTTATCAATTTTCAATGATTTTTCAATTGCATAATCTTCAATGGTGGCCGTAGTAAAATCCGGACATCCATTTCTAAGCTTTAGCGAAAAGGATGTTCCTACTCCAATAATGCCCATATATCTAGACGTAATACTATCTGGTTTTACCCATACCGAAATACTAATTGGAGAATTAAAATCAAGTGTATTTTCCTTACCATAGTCGATAAATGAATTGGGTTGGCTAAATTGTGCAACACTTCCTCGTTGTTCATCCTGAACAAAAGTTACCTCTTTTACTATGGCACTTGTCCATTTCGGTTCCGCCAGATTTTCTGCATTATTTTCAAAACAAAAGTTATACCTCTGCCTTTCGTCGGTGATAATATCATAAGCTGTAAAAACACGAAGGTCATCCTTCATCGACAGGTTATGAATTACATCTCCAGGACTTATTCGATAAGCATATTTATAGGGCGTAAAAATGTGAGATTCCTCTATTAAAGGAAAAGAAAATTGAGCAGGGGTTATAACTCCAGGCAAGTGTTTCCAAAATATTTCATTTAATAAAGCCTCTTTATAATAAACAACGCCATGAAAACGTCGCGTTCGGTTGATGGAATCTGAAACATTTTTAAGATCGTTTCTTTTTAACTGAGGAGCAGCTATAAAATTAGGAACTCTACCTGTTTTATTCCATACCTCAAAACAATTATTTAAGAGGATGCTGTCATTGGTTTGAGCGCAAGAAAATAGAATCATTTTTCCCAAAGGATCGGAAGAAAAACGTTTTTCATACCTTTTTTCTTCTTGTATTTTTTGGAATGATGTTGCAGAAAGATCTTCTTCAAATAAAACAACAAGTTGAATATGCTGTTCCTTTAAGGCTTTAAGCTTTGGCCATTTTTCACCTGCGCTTTTTATATATACCTTTTTGGCAAAAAGCGGAGATAATTTTGCAACTACATGCTCCTTATTTATATTTCCCCGAATCAATATAGGGATGATAATTTCTCGGTTTGTTTCAAGAAATTTATTGATCTGTACTAAGGCTTGATCAAAATAAAGAGGTTCATTCTTTGAGTTTTCAACAATCAGTTTGCTGCCTTCAGCCCTGAGATGAAATAAGAAGGATTCCGCACCAGCCTTCAAACTTTCGATTACCTGATTTATCTCCGTCTCACAAATAAATGCCTTATCATCTAATGATAAATCATTTTTCGCATATCCCTGTAAAGAGAAGAAAATGGTGATCGTAAAATACAGTAATAACTTTTGTCCTGTCACAGATTTATTTTTTCAACAACTAAAGCATAAAGATAATAAAACTCTACACAAAGAAATTGCGGTACAAGCTCTGTTTACTATTGTCCTTTAGTCAGACGAACTTTTTTTTAGTCCCCCTACAATTTATCTGTCATTGCGAAAGAGCTTAGCGACTGTGGCAATCTATTTACTATTGTCCTTTAGCCGGACGGGCTTGTCCTTTTTTAAAGATAAAAAACTAGGGAAAAATCTTTGACAATCGTCCTCAACCACCCCTTAACAGTTCGAATACTAAACAAAAACTTTTTGTTTTTAACGCATTCTTCACTAAACGGGTCCCGGTCTCCGGACTCAATGTCCATGGCATTACGTAATCTTACTCTCTTCGAATGTCATTGCGAAAGAGCGTAGCGACTGTGGCAATCTGTTTAATATTGTCCTTTAGCCGGACAGGCTTTTACATTTTTCAAGGATGAAAAAGTAAACAAAAAATCCCTGACAACGTCCTCAACCACCCTTAACAGTTCGAATACTAAACAAAAACTTTTTGTTTTTAACGCATTCTTCACTGAATGGGTCCCGGTCTCCGGACTCAATGTCGAAAAAAAGCACAATTGCTAAAACACTCTCCTTCTCTTTTGAAGAAGAGGGGTTGGGAGATAAGATTTTTCATTTCCCCTCATCCAAAATAACACAGAATACTGCTCTCCTTACCATACGACCCATCAAATATCCTCTTTCCTCAAATAATCGCAGACTCTTAGTTCTCCTTGGAACCGTAACACTTCCCAAGTGTACACTATTACCCGTAAAACGAGGCTTCCTACTCCTCATCCGCGCTCATACCCCCACCCTTAGATTCCTCATCCGCACACTATTTCCTCCTTTACCTATCGTACGATAGCTCAAACCTGCACTATTTTTTCTTTTCCTTATAATATGACCTGCCATTATCAGAGTACGATCTAATAAAATCGGCTTACGATTCAGCACTCCAATATTAATTTCTATTGGCCTTATTCTATTTTCTTACTTTCCTGATGAACTTATTAACAAATTATCACGGTTTATTAACAACTACCATTGAGTTGATCGATTGTATGGCGATATTAACAATTCGTATGATGGGCTTGTTAATTCGTACGGCAAGATTCTTTGATCGTAAATCTTATTTGTTCACTCGTAAAGATGGGATGAAGATTCGTATGGTAAACACTCCTCTTTCTATTGGTATTTTATTAACAAATAGAAGCCTATCTATAATTCATAATTAAAAAACAAGAAACTACAGTTACCGCATCATTTAAAACACAACAAATCAATAGCAAACAAATGAAATACCAACAACTCATACTATCTAAACACATCTATAAACAACAACCTACACACTTAATATCAATACTATAAATTCATTCATCTCTCTACTAACGCCATACCCATACGTTTATCAACAGGCCTCTACCAATGTAAAATACATTTCAATTTTATTTTTGCTACATAACTATATTATTATCAATTTTTATTAATAACTTACTGTTCACAAAAACCGAACTATCTAACTTTTTAAAAATTGAAATAATGAAAGAAAGCAGAACAATTAATTTAAGCTATCCTGAATTAATGCAAAGGAGCGACAGAGTTGCCATAGTTGTTCAACGAGACATGCCTGAGTTCCTAAAATATGGGTATCCCGAAAATGTATACGAAGAGTTAGCCGCAAAATGTCAGGCATTTAAAGAGATTGAATCTGACATGTTTTGGGAAGGGCAAAAAACCCTAGCTACCAACAACAAGGATTTGCGTAAAGGCAAACTGGTAGAAATTCTTGGAGAAATTGCTTTTAAAGCCAAACTGGCCTTAGGAGAAAACTCAAAAGAATACAAAATGTATCGATTCACAGGTTTGAAAAAACTAAACGACAAAGAATTGATTCCCTATGCATGGCATGTAATTAAAACTGCCAGGTTGATGACCGAGAAATTGGCAACGCGCAACCTTACAACAGAAGATTTAGGTGTTGCCGAGACGGAAACCAAAGCATTAGATGATGCCATTGATGCACAAACAGAAGCAATTGGAGTTCGGGAACAGAAAAGTTTGGAGCGTGCAGATAAAGGTGGCATTTTATACGGCATGATTGTTGAATTGTGTGATGTGGGCAAACGTATTTGGGAGCATAAAAACGAAGCATTTTATCACGATTACGTTTTGTATGGTTCCAATAAATCGGCATCGCAGAATGAAGATACGCCTACCGAAGAACCTGCTATCGAAGAATAATACTCACTCTAAAATAATACATTAGCCCAGCGGACCTCAATTAATTTGGGGTTCGCATTTTTATGCCATTTTAATTTTTAAAATAATTAAGGCATTATGCCGATATACATTTAAATATCATTTAGAAACGGAGTACACTAAAATGATCATTTATAATGATAATCGGTATTATATCAAGCCAAAAGCATCGGCGTAGCGATACAAATCTACCATGTGCTTGCTCTCCAATTTCTTTACGATATTTCGGCGATGCGTTTTAACCGTTTTATCGGAAATAAATAACTTTTCGGATATTTCGATATGCAGTAAACCTTTTACCAACAACCTCAACACTCCCTCCTCACGCTTAGTTAAGCGCGAAAATTTTTTCCAATTCTTACGCATAAAATCCATTTTCTCCATGTGTTGCTTAATGGCATGCAAACTGTGAGGTAAAGACTCTACTGGCACCTCAACTTTTATAATTGCTTTCGAATTATCGCCATTTAAACGAATATCAATTTGCGGATCGAATTCGACAGGTGGCTGAATGGGTTCTATCTTCTTTTTATCTTTTTTGTTGGAAGTAATCCAATCTAATGCCTGATCGTGATCTAAAAAAAACTTGGGTGCATAAATAGAATCTACCTTATCGAAAGATTGCATAACCGACAGCTGAGCATTAGAATCTTTAGACACCACAAAAACAAAATCCTCCACTCCTGTTTTGTAGCCAGGTACATTTATCTCCTTTTCTATCCATGGATACATTTCATCGGGAATTACAAAATTGAAATTCTCCTGATTTAATACGGTTCTTTTTGCTCGTAAACCACAGCACCAATCTCTGCAATACAGAAGTTCTTGCTGAAACTGATCAGCAGTTATGTTTGCCTTTTTCCATTTTGAGAGTAGCAAACTCTTAGATTCAATGTAATCTATAGAGATAAATTCGGTGTTGTGTATAATCAAACTGTCAGGTTTTTATCTAATTAAAGCTTGAATATAACATTATTACAAGACATAAGATTCACTAAGGGCAGATAAAATACTCCCTAGGGAGTATTTTTTATTAACGGACATAATTCTATGTTTGAATTAACAAAAGATTACAACCAATAAACAAAAAACCATTCACTTTAAACCTTGAATTCTCGGTGGAGTTGAGCCTGAAAAGGTTCGGTTCTGCCGTGATTTATTTGTGAAAACTACCAAGCCATATACTATGAAAACATTCAACAAAAGAATTAAACAATTACTATTAGTCTGTTTACTGTTATTTGCTACTACAAGTTATGCACAAGAAAAAGATTACTACAGCAAAGGCTCAACTACAGTATCCTTTGAACCTTCGCCTGAATGCGATGGCAGACCAGTTAGGTTTACTATTGAATGGACATTAACCTCTTACCTGGGCGAGCCTGCCTACAATGTGAAAACAAAAGCAGAAGTATTTGGCACCTATGCCTACTACAATGGAAAACGATACAATTTCGAGTTAGAGAACTCTGCTATGTTAACGAAAATAGATCCGCAGCTGAGTGATTGGAGTGTTAAGATTGTGGCCTCATTAGGCGATTATGACATCAACCTACAAGAAAATGCAGGTATTACAGGTATCAGTATTGATGGTTTGTCTTCAAAAGAAATTTCCAATATGCTTAAAGCTGGAAACAAACTACACTCTTTTACCATTAGCGAGTGCATAGACTTTAGTATGGGTGATTTTGTCGAGGAATTAAAAAAGAAGCAAGACCTATTAAAATCTAAACAGAAATCAGTAGAACAGCCTATTAATAATACCTCTGCAACGAATACCCAAAGTTCATCCAATAAGAAAAGTATTTCGCAACGTACCAATTCTTCCTTTCAACCACAGGCTGCAAATTTGAATAAAGCCAAATCGGTAGAATACACCAACAAGGCCAATCGATTTTATAACAACGGGAGTTACGACGAGGCGGAGATGTACTGGCAAAAAGCATTGGAATATGATCCAAGTAACCAGAATGCCAAAAACAATTTAGCAAGTCTTAAGAACATACAGAACAGCAATGCTCAAATAATGGCACAAAGCCAGCAACGTACCAATGATTTTAATTCCCAACAACAAAACATTCAACAATCATCGAAAAATATTGCCAATAACTTGGCAAATGGTTCACCCAATGCTGTTGGACAAGCAGGTGTGGCTACCGCCAAACTATTAGCAGAAAGTGGAGCGGGTTATACCGAATCGATGCTTGGTGGTGCTGGAGTTGTTGCCTTGGGCGCTTTGCTTAATAGTGGAGATAAAAAACTAGGTTTAACTGGTGAGAATATTACCAAAGAATATAAAAATGCAACTTATGTTGGCGGCTTTTATGATGGGAAGTTTGATGGAAATATGGAAATCCATTTCAGAAATGGCATTTATTTAAAAGGACAAGCAATTTCAAAATACGGTTATAAAGCTTCTATTACGATTCCTAATACAGGCTCAGGAATTTTATCTTTTTACCTCAGAAATTTAAATTTAGAAAATTGGGTAGGTCCGAAAGAATATTTATTTATTCAATCAGCATGGGGCAATGCTCCCATGTACACTAAATCTAGTTTCAATTATTTAAATGGGGATGTTTATGAAGGTTCATTTAGAGATGGGTTAGCACTTTTAAATCTAAGCTTTATGAGTGGCAAATATAAGTTCAAAAATGGAATCCTATTTACTATCAAAAGTGATTTAGGAGGCAGTAAGGATATCTGGAAAACAGACATTTATTTTCCCAATGGCAACAAGCTAGAAGGGAAATTGGATAAAATGCGCAGAATTAATAAATCTACTTATACTTGGAATGATAAGGACAAACTTACTGGAAAATATGATAACGGTATAAGGCAAGGAAGCTTTTCATTGGAATTTGCAGATGGCAGTCAATTTAAAGGAAAATATCAGAATAACTTTGAATTTTCGGGAACATATATCAATAGCAATGAAGAGAAGTCGTCAATCAACACAAATGACCTAATAAACATTGTTAATGCCAATATATCACCTAAGCATCTTTATAAATTGCGTTTAATTGTATTTGAAGATTTAATTAATAAAAATGATCTAAAAAATGCTTCCGTAGTATATAAGATACTTAATAAACAATTTTCTGTTTTTAACACCTCCAAATATTCTTTTGCGGATGAATTAAAATTCTTTCTTTTAGAAAATTCGCCCCGCACTTTTCTTTCTTTAAACCCGCTGGATAATTTATCTAGTCTGTATTATAATTTAAACAAGGGATATATCTTATGGAGTCAGGGAAATAAAAGAGTAGCTGTAAGACACTATTATGAGGCTTCAAATCTCATAAAAAATTTACCGCCAGAACTTTTTCCTGTTAATACTCTTAGAGCTTGCTTAAATAAAATTAACAGTAACTACTCTGGAAATTATTGGGGCGATAAAAATTTCTTTTTAACAGACACAAATATTCTGAGTATTGTTGAAAAACACTCTCAGGTACTAAATATTATTAATTACACAAGAGAATTGCAAAACTGCAAGTATTTAAATTCTAAATATGTGCCAACATTTTGCAACCAATATCTCACTTTCTATAGAGGTGTAACATATCAAGAATATTGTTCTTATTTAAATGAAAATCCAGATATTAAAAACAAACTAAAGGAGGATGAAATACACATTGAAAATGGAATCATAATTCCCATCTATAGGTTTACTGTTAGAAAGTGCAAATTATCATACAAAGAGTATGTTGCATATATGAAATGGTATAACAATACTTCACCATCAAAGTTTGAGTACAAAAAATGCTATCCAGGATATAACCCTTCATTATAAAATTCAAAAAATAGTAAACTAATTCTTAACTATGAAAAAAACATTTTTAATCACCCTACTAAACTTGCTATGTATTTGTGGATTTTCGCAGCAAGTAATTATAAATGAAATATAACTTTAGCTACAAGTTTTAAGATAAAGAAAATCGCTGATTTTGTTTAATACTATATCTCAAGTTTGGCAGACGAATAAAATAACATCTACGAACAATTTAATGGAAGCAAATCACAATTTAATTGTGATTCGCTTTTTTCTGCAATAAAAAATCCCCACCAGTTCAATTCTTATTGTATCTTTATTAGAATCATTTTAAATAAAATTATAACATGAAGATACTTACTACTCTTGTGCTGTTTATAGCAATATTTTCAATGGCTTTTTCTCAGGAAGTTCCAGCGATTTACAGCAATATTGGTTCCGATGATAAAGGAGTGTTCCTACAAATAGAAAAAAAAAAAATCTATTCAAAAGAAGTTAATAATCAGTTCCTATATAAAGACCTATATACCGCAGCTATCGGAAATCGGGAAGGATTAACTTTCAACTTTAAATACCCCGAGCTTACTGGAACCTTATACTATGGCTTTATTAATTACAATGATGGTAGTTACCCTCAGCCAGTCTATTTTAGAGAAAGTTCACCTATAAAAGTAGGAATTTGTAACATCCCAATTAAACGATACCTCTCGGGTAAATTCGACATGATTAACTGGGAAGAAAACGGCAAAGGAGTATTGGGCTACCGAATTGTAAACGATAAAGGTCGTATGATATACGATGGTAGGGTTGCTTTTTCCCATAAAGATGGCCTATTTAAAGTCGAACCTACCGTTATCGAAGGACCATTCATAAATCTGCTAAACCCAAACGGAACCACCATTTCATTCACAACATCTACACCGGTAGCGGCAAGTATCCGTATTAAGGACAAAATTTACAAAGACAAAAAAGCAGTAGAAAAACACGAAATTAAAATTGACAATTTAAAAGCCAATACTAAATACCGCTACACTTTGTTGGTAAATGATTTTGAATACGAATTTGGTTTCGAAACGGCACCAGAACCAGGTAGTCGCAAAGCTTTCACATTTGCCTATGGTAGCGATTCGCGTGCCGGTAATGGCGGAGGGGAACGCAATATTTTCGGTACCAATACTTATATCATGAAAAGAATTGCAGCTTTGGCGAAAGCCGAAAATGCAAAATTTGTACAGTTCACCGGCGATTTAATTAATGGATATGAAACCAGCCGTGAGCGTATGAATCTACAATATGCCAATTGGAAACACACGGTTGAACCTTTTTGGCATCACATGCCTTTTGTTGTTGGTTTTGGAAATCACGAGGCTTATAATCACATTTTTAAAGATACGGTAAGTAGCCGTTCCTACTATATAGATCATTTCCCATTCAAAAATGAATCTGCTGAATCTCTTTTTCAGGATAATTTTGTGTTACCAAAAAATGGTCCACTTAGCGAGGATAATTCTGCATACGATCCTAATGCCGACAAAATTGATTTTCCATCTTACAAAGAATCTGTTTATTGGTATTCCTACGATAATGTTGCTGTTGTGGCACTAAATTCTGATTATTTCTATGCTCCAAGCGGATTAAATTTCACCAGTGGTAACCTACATGCCTTTATCATGGATAATCAGCTGAAATGGCTACAGAAAACATTAAAAAAATTAGAAAAGAATAAAAATATCGATCATGTTTTTCTGACCATTCACACGCCCTTCTTTCCGAATGGTGGACACGTTAAGGACGATATGTGGTATGGTGGAGATAATTCGCGCCGAGCAGTTGTAAATGGCGTTGCGTACCAAAAGGGAATTATAGAAAGAAGAGATGAACTCCTAGATCTGATTGTAAACAAAAGCAAAAAAACGGTGGCCATAATGAGCGGCGATGAACACAATTACAATCTGCTTACCATCAATAATGACATGAAGCGCTATCCTGATGACTACACTCATGAAAAAGTAGAATTATCAAGAACATTTTATCAGATAAACAATGGTGCTGCAGGAGCTCCTTACTACGCCCAAGAAGAAACGCCATGGTCGGCTAATGTGAGAAATTTTTCCACTCAAAACGCTTTGGTTTTAATTGATGTTGATGGAGCTAAAATTCATGTTCGTGTGAAAAATCCGGATACGCTTGAGCTGATTGATGAATATACTCTTCGGGAATAAACCCTAATGCGCAATATCGTTTTAACAGCAGCACACAAATGAAATGCGATTCGCTATAATATGCTTATTGGCAATTTTTATTAGCACGCTAAGCACAGGGCAAATTAAAGATTCTATTCCATCTATTTCCTGCAATAAATATACATTGTTCGAAAGTGATGAGCTTCTTGACATTTGCCTGAAAGGCGATATTCGAAAATTATTTAAAGACAGAAGTGAAAAGGCGATTTATCACCCTTTTCACTTCGCATTCACCAATAAAGGCTATTCACAAACGCTAAAAATTAAAATAAAAACTCGTGGTCATTTTCGAAAATTAAAAGAAAATTGCACAACTCCACCTCTCCTTCTTAATTTTAAGAACCTTCCTAATTCAGAGAAAATACTATTTCACAAACAAAATAAACTAAAATTAGTAACCGCTTGTCGTGATGAAAAATATGTATTACGAGAATATCTAGCTTACAAAATTTATCAATTAATTAGTTCAAAAAGTTTTCGTGTAAGATTGGTTACAATTTGTTTTGAGGATACCAGAAATGGGAAAAAAACCGATGCACAATATGGAATTCTGCTGGAAGATCAGAATTGCATGGCGGAACGAAATAAGTCCATATTAATAAAACGACTCCATTTCAATCCTCATAAAACAGATCGCGAAATGTTTTTGAAAATGGCAGTCTTTCAATTTTTAATAGGCAATACCGATTGGTCGATCCAATACCTGCATAACATCAAGTTAATTAGTGGTAAGCAGAACGCTGCTTTAATACCCGTCCCTTACGATTTTGATCTATCGGGCATTGTTGATGCCCCTTATGCATTGCCTGCTGAGGAGCTGCAAATACAATCAGTTCGACAAAGAAGATATCGTGGCTATTGTCTTAATAACATAGAAGACTTTAAGCCCACTTTTAAAATTTTCGAGGATGCAAAAAAAGACATTTACAATTTATACAAAAACAATTCCTTACTGGATGAAGGCTACAAGAAAATTACGATAAACTATCTAGATAAATTCTACGATATTATTAATGATGAAAAAAAGAGTAAAAGAGCATTTCAATACCCTTGTAACCTACACGGAACTGGCAATGTAGTTATTCAGGGATTGAGGAAAAGGAAACCAGATAAATAGAATTGTTAATTAGAATTTAAATTTTTAAATTGAATACATAATAAATCTATTCAGTAGCCTCTATATTGCTGCAAAAAATAAGCTCATGATGAACTTCAAACAAAACGAACTCACCTTTCAATTAATGGTTGAAGCATCTCCCAATGCAATTATTTTAGTTGATAACTTGGGGCTTATTAATTTGATTAATAAACAAACAGAAGTTCTTTTTGGTTATACTAGAAAAGAATTAGTTGGGCAAAAAATGGAAGTGTTGCTCCCCTCACGCTATAAAGTCAATCATCCAAACTTGCGCAATCACTTTTTAGCTGCACCGCAAACAAGAGCAATGGGAGCTGGAAGAGATCTTTTTGCCATCCGAAAAGATGGAAGCGAATTTCCTGTAGAAATTGGTCTGAATCCCTTAGAGACAGCAAATGGGAGTCAAGTATTAGCATCTATAATTGATATCTCGGAAAGAAAAAAAATTGAAGAAGCTACAAAACTTCAAACAAAAAAAATTGAAGCAAAAAATAAGGAATTAGAACAATTTACTTACATCGCTTCACACGACCTTCAAGAGCCTCTAAATACAATTATCAGTTTCATCGAAATAATTGAAAAAAATCCCGATAGAGTTTATAACGATTTGGAAAAAGACAGTTTTAAATTTATTAATCAGGCTTCAACTCGAATGAAAGAGTTGATTAAAGGGCTTCTTGATTATAGTAGATTAGGGCAGAAATCTGAAATGAAAAATTTGAACTTCAAATTATTGGTTCAATCCGTTTGCCACGATCTCGATCATATCGTTAAGAAAACAAATGCTAAAATTACAATCGGAGACTTGCCAAATACTTGCGGATACGAAACCGAATTGAGATTATTATTTCAGAATTTGATTACTAATAGCATTAAATTTATGGATCCAGAAAAAGCTCCAGAAATATCAATTAGCGCGGAACAAAACAAACACATAACCACTTTTTCGGTAAGCGATAACGGAATTGGAATCGATCCTAAATACAATGAGAAAATATTTACCATATTCCAACGTCTGCATGGTCGTAAAGAATATGAAGGAACGGGTATTGGTCTTGCTCACTGCAGTAAAATAGTTGAACTTCACAACGGAAATATCTGGGTAGAATCGGAAGTTGGAAAAGGCAGCACCTTTTACTTTACCATAAACTCAAACATTAAAAATGATGAAAAAATATAACGGACTTAACTGCATACTACTTATTGATGATGAAGAGTCGAATAACTACTTGCATCAAATGATAATAAAACTTGCTAACATAGATACTTTTGTACAGGTAACCTATGATGGACAGGAAGCATTAGAGTTTTTAACTTGTACGGGAAGATATAACAATGCAAAAGACTATCCACAACCAGGAATTATTTTTCTAGATATTAATATGCCTAAAATGAACGGTTGGGAATTTTTAGAGGAGTACGTTAACCTTCCCGAAGAACAAAAAGGGAAAATTGTGATGGCAATGCTTACCTCAAGCTTAAACCAAGATGACATAGATAAGTCAGAGAAAAATGAAAATTTAAGAGGCTTTATAAGTAAACCTCTAACATCAAAAAAATTAATGGATGTCGTCAATAATAATTTCCAAATCGCAGTAGAGAACGAATAAATTTTTCGTTTAGACACAAAAAAAAACGGGATTAACCGATTATCTAAAAGTCACTAGAGCGTACAATTCCTAAATAAAACAAATACAATTAAAACCTGTGCTATTTGTTTTATTCTATAATAGGATTAGTTATAATCTGGTACTATTTAATTATCATAAAATTCTTCTTATCCCTTAGTCGACTCCAATCTCGTGAATTCATCGATTGAATCATTTTTGTTGTTAAATCAACTACTACAAAATCCTCATCTATTGATGAAAATAGCTCCTTAATCATTCTGAAAATTTTCATATCCTCAAATTATATAGTTATATCACCTATATAAATTTAGCACGATTATTGGAAATATTCAAGGAGATTTAGTGCGACTTAATAACTACGTAATATGAGTTTCTAAAAACGTATTTTCAGTTCACATTTACGTATAATAATTTTACAC
>JADGFH010000673.1 GCA_016743925.1 Labilibaculum sp. | reverse complement strand
GAAAACAGATCTGTGGTCATTAGCTTTTTTGGAGGAGGTTGGGTTGGGGGTCACCCCAGACAGTTCTATCCACAAAGTGAATATTTTGCATCACTTGGTATGGTGGCCATATCTGCAGAGTATCGTGTGAAATCAAAACATCAGACTACACCCTTCGAATGTGTGAAAGATGGAAAATCGGTTGTTAGATGGGTAAGGCAACATGCTAAACAGTTGGGAATTGATCCCAGCAAAATTGTTGTGTGTGGAGGGTCAGCAGGGGGACATGTAGCAGCATGTACCGCCTTAATTCAAGGACATGAAGAAGCTGATGAAGATTTATCAGTAAGTTCAAAGCCCAATGCGATGATTTTAATGAATCCGGTATTGGATACAACAAAAAAGGGATATGGCGCTGAAAAGGTAAAAGGACACGAGACCGAAATCTCTCCCTGTCATCAGGTGAAAACAAACCTTCCTCCTTGTATCTTTTTTCATGGGACACAGGATAAAACGGTACCCTACGAAAATGTGGTTCGATTTGAGAAACTGATGAAGCAAGCTGGTAATGATTGTTTGTTAATTCCTGCGATAGGAGAAGATCATGGTTTTTTTAATCCTCATTGTTTTCGCAAAAAAAATACTGATGAATGGTTTAAATATTCCATGTACCAATCGGAGATCTTTTTGTGGAAAAATGGATACTTAAGTAAGCAACCTGATACTTGGGCGTTTAGTTTCAGAAATGATGCATTTCAGAAAATGAAATTGAAGTCGGAAAACTATCATACACATAGGGATGGTTTAAAAAATAGTCAAATAAAATTCATAAAAGATAAGAAGGGAACTGTAGCTTTTTTGGGAGGATCAATTACCTATAATAAAGGATGGAGAGATCTGGTTTGTAGGTATTTGCAAGAGAGATTTCCAAAAACAAAATTTACCTTTATAGAAGCCGGAATACCTTCCGAAGGAACTACATCAGCTTCTTTTCGCCTAGTAAGAGATGTACTTTCAAAAGGTGAAATAGATTTATTATTTGAGGAGGCTGCAGTGAACGATCGTTCTCTGGCTTTACGTCGTTCGAGGATTGATCAATTAAGAGGAATGGAAGGAATTGTTAGGCATGCTCGAAATGCAAACCCAAGTATTGATATTGTGATGATGCATTTTGTGGATGAAGGGAAAATAACTCAATACAATGAAGGCAAGATTCCGGAAGTGATAAAAAATCACGAAAGTGTGACAGATCATTACAAACTTCCATCTATTAACCTGGCAAAAGAGGTGGCCGATAGAATTAAAAGTGGAGAATTCACCTGGAAAGATGACTTTAAAAATGTCCATCCTTCTCCTTTTGGACAAGAGATCTATTTTGAATCTATGAAAACTTTTCTGGATAATGCTTATTACGGATTCGTGGCTGATGATGATAAAGTTGTTAATTACGAAATGCCTGAAGCTATTGATCCATTTGCCTATGATCGTGGGACTTTTATTTCTATAGAAAAGGCGAAATATAAGAAGGGGTGGAAGATTGACTCATCGTGGACTCCCGTAAAGCAAGAGAGAGTACGAAAGGGCTTTACTAATATTCCCTATTTGGTAGCGACAGGCGATAGGAAAACTGTAAAATTAAGTTTTACTGGTAGAGCAATAGGATTTATTGGTCTTTCTGGTCCTGATGCAGGAACTATCGAATTTTCAATTGATGGAGGAGCTTATCAGAAATTCGATCAGTATACGGTGAATAGCTATTATCAACATTTGCCAAGATATTTTGTTTTGGCCTCGGAGCTTGCTTTGGGAGAAAAGCACATTCTTAAATTGCGTTTGGCGGAAACAGCTAACCCTAAAAGTAAGGGGAATGCATGTCGAATACTCAATTTTTTTGTGAATGAATAAAACTGATATGATGAAAATTAAATACGGAATATTGATAATACTTACCTTTCTGTCTGTCACATTAATAGTTGCACAGGAAGTGAGTCATTTGCCCAATGTGGTAATTATCATGGCCGATGATTTGGGTTATGCGGATTTGTCATGTTATGGTAGCGAGAAAATTAATACCCCAAATATTGATCGCTTGGCAGAGGAAGGAGTTTTGTTTACTGATTTTCATTCCAATGGATCAGTTTGCAGCCCAACTCGAGCATCACTTTTAACAGGTAAGTATCAGCAACGAACAGGGATTACAGGCGTAGTAACAGCTCATCAACATCGTGATGTTGGTTTAAGTTTAAGTGAAGTAACTATCGCTGAGCAATTAAAGAAAGCAGGATATGTTACGGGTATGTTCGGGAAATGGCATGTGGGTTATTCTGAAAGTTATAATCCTGTTCATCAGGGGTTTGATGAATATATTGGTTATGTTAGTGGGAATGTGGATTATCACGCTCACATTGATCAGGCTGGATATGAAGATTGGTGGAAACAGAACACACTTCAAAATGAAAAGGGTTATACTACAGATATGATTACCAGTCATGCCATTGATTTTATCGATCGTCACAAAGAGGAGTCTTTTCTACTTTATATCCCTCATGAAGCACCCCACGGTCCGTTTCAAGGAAGAAAAACGGCGGCTTTCCGAAAAATTGGAGAGAAAATTGGTGACGTAAAACGGTCTAGAGAAGAAATCCGTTTGTTGTTAAAAGAAATGATTGAGGTGATGGATGAGGGAGTTGGTGAAATAATGCAGACCATTGAAAACCTAGATCTTGATGAGAAAACACTTGTATTTTTCTGTTCGGATAATGGAGGAGCTAAATATGGAGACAATACACCTTTACGAGCAGGAAAAGCGTCCTTGTATGAAGGAGGACATCGAGTAGCTGGCCTTGCCAAGTGGAAAGGGACAATAAAGCCGGGAACAATTTGCTCTGAAACTGCCATGACCATGGATTTATGGCCTACTTTGTCCGAATTGGCTGGGCTCGGTATACCGTCGTCAATAGATGGCTGTAGTTTGAAAAAATTGCTTTTGAAAAATGAAAAATTGGTAGAGAGAAATCTTTTCTGGCAATATAGAAACAAAATGGCCATGAGAAGTGGAAAGTGGAAGTTGGTACTCGATACTCGCACAAATCTTTACGAACTGTATAATTTGGATGTAGACCTTGGAGAAAAGAATAATTTGGTAGAGAGATATCCTGAACAATTTGTACTAATGAAAACAGAACTTAAACAGTGGTTTGAAAAGGTGAGCAAAAATACACCTATAAAAGCATCCTGAGAATATAATTGAAAAATCTCCGACTTAAAAATATTAATAAAAATTTAACAATAAGATCAAATCAACCAATGAAAACACTTACACTGGTAACATTACTTGCACTGATGGCTATAAGTTCGACTGCCCAAATAAACCCTCAGTCAAATGAAAAACCAAATGTTCTCTTCATCATTTCTGATGATTTGACAGCAACAGCTATTTCAAGCTATGAGAATAAGAAGTGCAAAACGCCGAATATAGATCGATTGGCATCGGAAGGTGTGCGATTTAGCAAAACATATTGTCAATACCCGGTTTGTGGTCCATCCAGAGCTTCTTTAATGTTTGGTTATTATCCAACTGCAACCAAAACCTATGGTTATGTGAGCGGAAGGGATGAGGTTGGGGATGATCGACAGTCCTTGTCTCAGTTATTTAAAGACAATGGCTATTATACAGCCCGTGTGAGTAAGATTTACCACATGGGTATACCCAAGGATATAGAGTTAGGAACTAATG
>JADGFH010000672.1 GCA_016743925.1 Labilibaculum sp. | reverse complement strand
ATAAAAAATCTTTTTAGATTTTCTAAATAAGAATTTACAAACCTAATATAAAAATCATAAACTAAAGTTATATTTCATGTTAATATTATAATCCAATCAATAGACTTTAAACCATTAAGATGATAACAATACTTAAGTTCTTAGTAAAACTATAAAATTTTATTTATTATTCATACTGTCAAGCTACCTAAGTTATTTCAAAACCACAAGTCGTCATAAGATAATAAATTGCATCGTCGTGAAAAACAAATACACAACATGCTCTATTTTGAATGAATGCAAAATGTTAACAGCCCCTTTTCTCTGATTTTATCCAATTAACAATTGGACATATTCTAATCATATGTTGTATTAAAAAAAGAGAGCCGTTAAGCTCTCTTTTCTGTTTATGGGTTTCTCTGTTGGTAATCTTGCATCAATTCATCAAATGTAGCGAGTGCATTTTTCCAATACTTGTAAACGTAAATTTTCCCGGGGTCGAAAGCTTCGCCAACTTTAGGAATATAGATTTTAACTATTCCATAGTTTACTGAATAATTGTTGTTGGGCTTGATATCTGGCTCAGGACTTACATGTGAAAACATGTTTTGAGGCGATGAAGGTTCAACAGTTGGCATACTGGAACCAAATCGCAAATAATGATATTTCCCCCTCTCTAATCCATTCAATTGTGCATCAAGTGTTTTAATACTTACAAAGTGAGTTTGTTTAGGCAAACTACTTCCGTCGGTGTGTCCTCCTGTTCTAGTTGCTTTTATAACTTTATTTCCTCCAATTGGATTGGTAACAAAAATAAGATTACCCGTTTCATGATTGAAAATTGCTTTAAAATCAAAGTCAAAATCTTGCAAGTATCTTAAAGTGTAATAATTGGAAGTCATGCCACCAACAGAACTAAGAGTTTTAACTCCATTTAAATTAATGTATTCAACCCCGTAACCATCTACAGCAGGTGCACCGCTTGACTCTTCTGATACGCAAGCCCGCCAATACTTCCAAACTGTTACACTCTCTTCTCTCCATCCATCTGTATTTATTGGACGTTTAACTCTTATTTGAGCTATGCAAATTTTAGTATCTGCAGGGTTTGGTTTGAAAGTAATTGGTGAACCATCAGCCTCTACAATGTAGCTGCATGACTCTATGTTTAACGTGTTAGCATCTCCACCGCTTCTGTTTGCCATTATACCAAAATGAATATATTCAGAAGTACCACCAACCGCGCTAACTGGGATATTAAACTCTCCTAAGTGTAAATTCAAAGTGTTACAAAAAGGCTTCTCATTCTGCACTATATTAGTGTTTACGACTTCAATAGGAACAATCAAACCGCCTGTTTCATTGGCTCCTTTAAACTTTACTTTTATGAAAGTTTTATCATCAAAATTAAGGCTTAATTGAAAATTCTTTTTGATTGTGTAATTGTGCATGATTGGATTTAAAGCAGCAGGGACAGTTAAAACATTATCAGTTTGTTCTACTGTATGATTATCAGCCTGTAATGGTGCTAATGCCTTTTTCCAATACTTATGAATAATTATCGAATCAGAATTTAAAACACCACTAGAACTAACAAGAACGGATATTTGCAGCATTAAAAAAGATGTTCGCGGTTGAGAAGGTAAAACAATCACAGGATCACCATGAGAATTAGCATTTATTGAATTGCTAGAGTTAAAAACGTCCGCATCTGAAATATTTACAGTAAAAGTCCAATGTACACGTTTACCTTTTCCATAATCCGTAAAAGAAGTTAAGCTAAATCTACGTTTCGACAAAGACATGTATTTTTTAACGCCTTCAACCATCACTGGAACGGTGTGAACACCTCCTACGGGCGATATATCAATAATTTTAGAATTCGTCATTTCTAACTCGTAATCGAAATCTTCCAACACTATAAAATCGAGCCTGTTTGAGGTCATAGCATCAGGAACTGCAAGTCTTTTACTATTGGTAATCATTACACTAGCTTTGTCGCTGTAGTACCCTGTTGTTTGTGGAAATTGAGCCACGAGTTTCCCATCCACAAATTTAATCGTTTGTCCATCTGGTTGTGTATAGTTGTGTTCGTGGGTTTCTGGTTCAGGAATTACAATCCTTTCCTCAGCAGGGGATAAAGCTTGTTCCCATGTTTTAAAAACAGTAACCATACTTTGATGCCATGAAAAATAAGTTTGAGCAGGCACCATAATACGAAGCTGAAAGACTGCCATTTGTTTATCTACAACAACATTTCGAGGATTTAATCTAGTGGCTGAACCATCCGTAAATCTAGACATAGGCATAGCTGAAACCTCTTCCTCTCCTGTGTCTTTTAAATAACCACTAACAATAATGTAAACGGGTGAACCTTTCTTACATGAACCTAAAGTATTAGCATCAATAGTAAAAGGAATTAGTTTTAAATATTTAATTCCAGAACCAGTTTTGACAGGAATGGAAAGCATTTCAGAACTCCCATTAAATGAAATATCAATTTTCCTTAAAGATGAATTAACTTTTGCAATCAAACTGAAATCTTTCATTATCTTGACATCCTCATAATAAGCATGTTGAAGTTCAGGAATAGAAAACAATTTACCTCCTGCAACTCTGTCTACTATTGTGATATTATCAACATTAGGAATATCAATTTCAGGAATAAATCTTTCCTCAACTGGCGCTAGTGCTTTTTTCCAATATTTATAGATAAAAAAATCTTTAGCCAATGGTGTTCCACTATAAGGAACTAAAACAGAAACTTGCATAATGGATAGCTGAACATCGCTTGGTTTAGGCTTAACAATTACAGTTTCCCCAGAATCAACAAAGCCAATTACTTGCGTTGTAATCGTCTGGTCTGTATCGGAAATATTTGCTTCAATAGTCCAATTTACACGCTTTCCTTTTCCTTGGTTGTCGAATATTTTAAACGATAATTTGTAAGGGCAAATGGTCAAAAACTTCTTAGTATTCCCACACATGATAGGAATTGTTCTTGTTCCTCCAATTGGTTCAAGTATCATATCTGTTCCATCGTATGTCAATGAAAAATCAAAATCCTCTAAAATGCGTATATCGGTTCTGTTTGAAATCATGGCATCAGGAACAGATAGTTTTTCGTTATCCGTTTTAAAGATCGTAACACCATCAGGAGCAATTTCACCTTCTTTAGAAATAAGCTTCATGCCACTATATCCCGACTTTTCACCATCAATCAAATAAAATGCAAAGCCTTGTTTGACTTTAGGATCACCACTAGCATCTAAAATTTTTATAGTAGCTCCCGATTTTATCGTGTCCTTAAGTCGCATAGCTTCCGATAAGGTAGGGAACTCGTAGTATTCTGGTTTATATACCGATTCATGCTCTTTTTCCAACAAATCAAAAACAATGTTTGCTTTATCGTACTTGTAGATAGCCCAACCGCTTTCGATTTCTGGATCTTTTGAGGCATCCAGAATTTTTACTTCTTGACCATTGACCAGATTCTTTTCGTCTTGATTCCTTTGGTCAATGGTAGGATAAATTTTGTATTCCTCGTTTTGCCTTGGCTTCTTAATTCTCATCTTTTATAATTTTTTTTGTGAATACATTGTAAATTTTATCGCATGAATTGTAGCGGTTCTTCTCACAGACTGCAAAACCGCCTTTTTCCACCTGAATAACAATTGAACTATCGTACTCGCTCATGATGCCACCTCTAGCTGTTCCGTTTGTTGTGCTCTGAAAAATG
>JADGFH010000671.1 GCA_016743925.1 Labilibaculum sp. | reverse complement strand
GACAGCTAATATACTAGGTGTGATAGATAAGCTCCATTTATTATTCCCAAGAGATGTTAATTTGTACTTTTCATTGTTATCGCCCCAAGTTGGTGCATATTTCCAATCGCTATTTGAAGTGCTTTGGTCCGTAATTACACCAGTATGAGCATATACATCACCAGTATAATCCTTTAGCCCACCTGTTCCTAGGGTAGCATCGAAAGTGATTGTAACTTGATTGCCTTCTGTTGGAAAACTTGGATTGGTTACAATAATTTGTCCAATACTAAGGGTAGGTATCAGAAATAGAAAGGAGAGTAGATATGTGTAAATTTTATTCATAGTTAGTGTCTTCTAGATCAAATCCTTATTTATTGGTAGGTAAAAAAAGAGCATACCGGAGTATGCTCTTTTTAAATGTAGAATTATTAGTTTTTAGTGACAGTAGCCACATTTGTCATTGTATTCAGGGTGATTGTGTAATTACCATCTTCAGTAATTGCTAAATTATCACCACCGGGTGTTAAACCATCTAATGCGCCACCAAGATTTACATCCCAGCCATCATTAGCTCTAAACTTGTAGGATCCACCTGCAGTTAGATCAAGAGTTGCAGTAAATACACTATTTGTAGCATCCCATGTCATGTCCGTGTCAGTATCCCATCCATCAGGAGTAGCATCACCAATAAGTCCCCATCTGTTAGCAGTGTAGGTATAAGTATTTGGTGTACTTAAATCAAGAGTTATATCGTAATCTGCTTCCTCAGCATTAGCGATATTATCACCACCTGCATTTAAAGTTTCATTTGCAGCAGAACTACCATAGTTGATATCCCAATCATCATTAGCTCTAAATTTAAATGAACCTGCAGCTAAATGAACTGTTCCTCGCCAAGTTTTGGTCGCAGCATCGTATGATAAATCAGTATCATTATCCCATCCACCAGGACTAGCATCACCAATAACCCCCCAATCTGTAGAAACAGCTATGTAAGTCATAGGTGTAGTAGACATGTCAACATTAATCTTGTAATAACCAGCAGGAGAAACGATATTTGCTCCACCAGCTTCTAATGAACCATTAGCTCCATCATCACCAAAGTTTGTAGACCATGTGTTATCCGTTGCGAATTTCCACTCACTATTATCATCTGCCATGTGAACAAATCCTTCTAAGTTAGTTGGATTATCATCAGTATTTCTAACAAATGGAGATGATTCAGGAGTCCAGTTACTATATCCATCAGGATAACTAGCTTCAACATAACCACCAGGAATATACCATGTAGTTATATCTGATAAGGTTGTGAATGAGATATTATCGCCATAAGCAGTTCCTTCGCTATTAATAGCATAAGCTCTAATGTGATAAGTTTTACCAGACGATAATCCACTTAATGCAGCAGTCATTTCACCAGTAGTGTTAGCTGCGTCCATAAGCTTAGTATCAGCAGTTGTTGGATTTTCTGTCATAGAATACACAAAACCTCTTTCAGTGATATCTACTCCACCAGTTACGATTACATTACCATAAACATTAGCATTAGTTTTGGTGATATCTCTTACACTGTCTGTAGTTAATACAGGAACACCAATAGTAGTTGTGAAAGAAACTTCATTGCTGTAAGCGATACCAACACTATTTACGGCATAAGCTCGTGCGTAGTACATGGTATTTGGTAACAGCTTCGTTAAATCTGCTGTAAACTCACCAATTCCTTTACCGTTTAAAGTTGTATCATTTTCGATCGTAGGAGTTACCTCAGTATTCCAACAAACACCTTTCGAAGTAACGTCTGCTTTACCATCATAAGGAACATTTACAGCTATTTGAGCAAAGGTATCTGTAATACCAGACGCATCGCTTGCAGTAATTGTTGCAATATTTGCAAGAGTCTTGAAAGTATTGTTTTCACCATAAATGGTATTTCCATCAACGGTTACAACATATGCTCTGTAATTGTAAATTGTTAGGTTTTCTAACCCATCAACCGTAATCCAATAAACAGCTTTTTCAACTTTGTCAGCCACCTTTTTTGAATCAGCAGTTGTAGGATTTTCAGTTAATCCCCAAACAACTCCATATTCAGAAATACCTTCTCCTTCTGCAACAACAATTCCACTAAGTAAAACAGAGGTAGATGTAATTCCATCATTTTTCCAGGTTGCCATTTCGGCATCCAATTTAACTAGGTCATCCTTATCGCAACCTACAAATACCGTAAACAAAGCGATAAAAGCCAGACCCAATAATTTGATAAATATATTATTTTTCATACTTATTCTTTTTAAAAGTGTTCCGTCATTTTTCGGACAGAACACTATATTTATTCACTAATACAATTAGTTCTTAATAAATTCGTAAGTACCAGCGTCATCACTTAATATTGTAAAGATAACAGTATAGTTACCAGCTTCAGTAATTGGAATATCATTTCCAACACCACCTTGTTGCGTAGTACCTGTTAAATCACCAGCAGTTCCTTCTGTGAATCCCATATTCCATGCCCAACCATCATTCCTTCTGAACTTCGCAGCTCCTGGAACAAGGTCAATAGTAATTGTCCAAGTTTTAGTATCAGCATCGTAATCCATTTTAGAATCTGGAGCATCCCATCCGTTAGGAGTAGCGCTACCAACAAGTCCGATGAAATAGTTCTCATCTGTAATTGTTAGATCATTAATGTTAGCAACAATTTTATGCCATCCTGCATCAACAACAGATACACCAGGTCCATCAACAGCTAGTCCAGATCCACCTGCACCATAATTAATAGCATTATCAGGATCAAGTAGAGTGAAAGCATCACCAGCTCCAAATTTCACAAAGCCTTCATAGATACCATCGCTACCTGGAGATTTAATTTTTTGAGTTTCTGATCCTGAAACAAGAACATCTAAACGAAGTAGTCCAAAAATAGTTGCTGCTCCATTTACAGTTGCTGAGGTATATTCAAGATCTTCAACACCCAATCCTGCATCAGCTTCAAGAACAGTTCTGATTCTGAAGTCGACAGATGAGGTTACATCTTCTGGGAAGCCATCTAAAAGGATTGAATTTAGTTGGTTTACAGTTAATTCAATGTTATTGCAAGTGATACCATTGTATACTTGAGTAACGTTTTCAAAGTTATTGCCTTCAGGACATGCCTCAAGGAAATAAGTTGCAGAAGCTGTAAATCCAGGTTCTATTGGGGTACAAGAAAATACTAGAGTTTCTGTACCATTTGATCTTACTAAGGTTAAATCTGGCAAGGCAAGAGTAGGGACTGTGACGTTATCACGCAATGTTAGTTGATCCCCGTCTTTATCACAACTCGTGAAGAAGCCTAAAACCCCAACTAATGCAAATAATAATATATTATATTTTTTCATTTTTTATGGTTTTAAAGATTAGTAACCAGTGTTTTGCTTGATGTTAGGATTTGCTGATATTTCATCTCCAGGAATAGGGAAAATATCCATATGGCTACTTGTACTTGTTCCATCATGAGTTCCACCTTTCCATTGCCACAAATAATCTCCACCTGTGAATTTACCAAAGCGAACAAGGTCAGTACGTCTATGGCCTTCGTAGTAGAATTCGCGAGCACGTTCATCAAGAATAAAATCAGCATCTAAATCACCAACAGTAATATTACCACTGTTGTCACCATATGCTCTTTCTCTGACTAGGTTAATATCTGTAACAGCTGCACCAGCATTATTTGTGTTGAATAAAGCTTCAGCTCTCATTAA
>JADGFH010000670.1 GCA_016743925.1 Labilibaculum sp. | reverse complement strand
AGTGTGGGCATTGGGATAACCAAAGATGGTCGCTACTACATACAGTACCGAATAAAAGGGCGTAAAAGTGCGGTTCGTGAGTATTTGGGAAGAGGAAAGAATGCTTTAAGTTCCGCCAAAATACGAGATGCAGAAATTGCCCTACAAAAAGCCCATGGCGAAGAGCTTCACCAGGGGAAGGGCATTTATTTTGATGAACTAGCGCAGCTCTATATTAGAGATGCTAAAGCAAGAAATGTCAGCAAGACTTTCTTGAAAGACTGGGTAAGCATTTTAAATAAAACAGTTTTACCCGTCTTGTTCAATATCAATTTTATAAAAAAATCAAATGAAACAATTTTTAGATAGAGACTTTATATTGGAAACAGAAACAGCAAAAAAATTATATCATGAATTTGCTGCCGATCTACCAATTATAGATTATCATTGCCATATTTCACCACAAGAAATTGCTGAAGATAAGCAGTTTAAAAACATGACTCAGATTTGGCTGAATGGCGATCATTACAAATGGAGAGCACTAAGAACAAATGGCATCACCGAAGATAAAATTACCGGAGAAGCATCTGATTGGGAAAAGTTTGAAAATTGGTCTGCAACCGTTCCCTACACACTTCGAAATCCATTGTATCATTGGACTCATTTAGAGTTAAAGAAACCTTTTGAAATTGATAAGATTTTAAGTCCTGAGACTGCAGAAGAAATTTGGACTGAGTGCAATGCAAAATTAAACACGCCTGAGTATTCCTGTAAGAATTTAATTCGCAAAGCCAATGTTGAAGTAATTGGAACAACAGATGATCCTGCTGATTCATTGGAATACCATAAAGCAATTAAAGATTCTGGTTTCGAAACGAAGGTAGTTCCTTCTTGGCGACCAGATAAAGCAATGGCTGTTGACAATACAACAGAATACAACGAATATATTGACAAGTTAGCTGCATCAGCAGAAATTACAATAAGTTCTTTCGAAGATTTATTAACAGCTTTACAAAAGCGTCATGATTTCTTTGCCGAAATCGGCTGTAAGGCTTCTGATCATGGATTAGAGCAATTCTTTGCAACTGAATACACAAATAAAGAAGCTACTGAAATCTTTACAAAAGTTCGCAAGGGTAACAGTTTGAAAGAAGAGGAAATTTTGAAGTTTAAATCGGCAATGTTATACGAATTTGCTGTTTTAGATCATTCAAAAGGATGGGTTCAACAATTTCACATTGGTGCTATTCGTAACAACAACGCTGGAATGTTCGATAAATTAGGAGCTGATACTGGATTTGATTCTATTGCCGATAAGTTGGTTGCTGAAGACATGTCTAAATTCCTAAACAGATTAGCAACCGAAAAAAAATTGACTAAAACAATTTTATATAATCTTAATCCTGCACACAACGAAGTATATGCAACCATGTTAGGCAACTTCCAAGATGGTGAAATTGCTGGTAAAATTCAGTGGGGATCAGGATGGTGGTTTTTAGATCAGAAAGATGGAATGGAAAAGCAAATGAATGCACTTTCCAATTTAGGCCTACTAAGTCGTTTCGTAGGGATGCTAACCGATTCGAGATCATTCTTAAGCTACAGTCGCCATGAGTATTTCCGTAGAATTCTTTGTAATTTGATCGGTAATGATGTTGAAAAAGGATTAATTCCTTACAACGAAAAATTACTAAAGGAAGTGGTACAAGGTATTTGCTATTACAACGCAAAAAACTATTTCAATTTCTAATAAAACGTAAACAATATTATACAATGAGCAGAGTAATTACTTTCGGAGAAATCATGTTGAGACTTGCGACTCCGGGTTATGCAAGATTTTCTCAGGTAGACAATTTTAATGCTACTTATGGTGGTGGTGAGGCTAATGTTGCAGTATCACTAGCGAATTATGGCATTAATGTAGATTTTGTGAGCCGTCTTCCAAAAAATGACATTGGACGAGCTTGCATGATAGATATGAGAAAATATGGTGTTGGGGTTGGCAACATAATTTGGGGTGGTGATCGTCTTGGGATTTATTTCCTTGAAACTGGTGCAGTAAGCCGCGGTAGTAAAGTAGTTTACGATCGAGCTCATTCTGCTATTTCTGAAATTGAGAGCGGAATGATCGACTGGGATAAAGTGTTCACAGGAGCAACTTGGTTTCACTGGACAGGAATTACTCCTGCTATTTCTCAAGGAGCAGCAAATGTTTGTTTGGAAGCAATTAAGGAAGCAAACAAAAGAGGAATTACTGTTTCTACAGATTTAAATTATAGAAAAAATCTATGGAAATATGGCAAAACTGCTGAAGAAGTAATGCCAGAATTGGTGGCAGGTTGTGATGTTATTCTAGGTAACGAAGAAGATGCAGAAAAAGTTTTGGGTGTTAAGCCTGAAGGTGTTGATGTTACCGGTGGGCATGTAGAAGCGGATGCTTATCTTTCTGTTTCTCAGCAAATCATGAAACAATTCCCTCGTTGTAAAAAGGTAATTACCACTTTACGTGGATCTATCAGTGCAAACCACAATTCGTGGACTGGTGTTCTTTACGATGGCGAAACCCTTTTCAAGGCAAACAACACTTACCAAATTACACATATTGTTGATCGTGTTGGTGGTGGTGATTCATTTATGGGTGGCTTAATATACGGCTTAATTACATGGCCAAAAGAGGATCAAAAAGCATTGAATTTTGCAGTAGCAGCTTCATGTCTAAAACATACCATTTATGGCGATTACAATCAGGTTTCAGTTGAAGAAGTTGAAAAATTAATGAACGGTGACGCTTCAGGAAGAGTAGCACGTTAATTAGATATAGATATGGCAAGATTTACAAGAATAGAAGTTGCTTTAAAGATGAAAGAAACAGGTATGGTGCCTGTATTTTTTCACTCGGATATTGAAGTTTGCAAACAAGTTGTTGAAGCTTGTTACAAAGGAGGTGCGAGATTGTTCGAATATGTTAACCGTGGCGATTTTGCCCACGAAGTATTTGGCGAACTTAACAAATGGGCAACAAAAGAATGTCCTGAAATGATATTAGGAGCTGGTTCAATCATTGATGCCGGAACAGCTTCTTTATACATTCAATTAGGTACAAACTTTGTGGTTTCACCAATTCTAAGTGCTGATATGGCAAAGGTGTGTAACCGCAGAAAAATTGCTTGGTCGCCAGGATGTGGATCTTTAACTGAAATATCTTACGCTGAAGAATTAGGTGCAGAAGTCGTTAAGATTTTTCCTGGAGCACAAGTAGGAGGTCCTGATTTTGTTAAAGCTGTTAAAGGTCCTTTTCCTTGGTCATCGATTATGCCAACAGGTGGTGTTAAGCCCGAAAAAGAGAACTTAACTCAATGGTTTACTGCTGGAGTTCACTGTGTTGGGATGGGCTCACAATTAATGATTAAGAATACGGATGGTTCTTTCAATTACAAAGCGATTGAAGAAGTAACAGCGAATGCAGTAGCTATTATTAACGAAATAAGAAAATAGTACGATATGGATACTAATTTAAATAATAAAGTAGCAGTAGTAACAGGTGCAGGTGGTGTAATTTGCTCTGCAATGGCTAAGTCATTAGCTGCAATGGGTGTTAAAACTGCTCTAGTTGATATTAACGCCGAAGCTGTTGAAAAATTAGCTCAAGAAATTGAAAAAGAATATAATGTAGCATCAATTGGTGTTGCTGCGAGTGTATTAGACAAAGAATCATTACAAGAAGCAAAAAAGATAATCAATAATAAGC